>JANLYJ010000091.1:0-2404 GCA_031365555.1 Gemmatimonadaceae bacterium
CGGGAGAGCGGATCAAGCGCAAGCCTCCGGACGATGCTGAGCTCGCCCGCATCGCGTCGGATCAGGCGATGAACGATGGCGACCTGCGGATCGGCGATATTATCGCAACGCATCGCGGCTTCCTGCAACTGCGTGGCGTCAACGCGGATGGAAGTTATGAGTTTTGGCCGGTGCCCGATCCATTGAAGCACGCGCCAAAGAACCGGTAGCCAGGAACTGGAGCCAGTTCCGAAGTTACCGATTTCCCGCCGTCAAGCTTAACAGGCGAGCTTGGTTGCAGAAGCGGGAATTTGCCCTCATGCTATCAGGATGAAACCGAAAGAAAGCAACGAGCGGAGCGATAAGGCGGATTCGGCGAGATTGGTGCAACGTGCTAATCTTGTTCGTCAATACGAAGAAGTCTGTCGCCTCAGAAAAGAACTGGACCAGCTAGCGAAAAACACGACAAAAGATACATCAGATCGTTGAGCACTGGCTTGAAAACTGATCCACGCGAGCGCAGCATGGCCGTAGCTGCAACCATTTGCCCGACGTTCCTTGCTATTATTTTGAGCGGCATAGGATGACTGGACCACGACCTGCCGAGCCGCGCTGGACAGAACGCGAAGAGCGACAGCTGCTTGAAATGTCGAACGCTGGAAAGACCGCGGTCGAAATTTCCCGCAAACTCAAGCGTACACCTGGCGCCATTTATTCTCGTTTGCAGCGCCTGTATCGCAAGCAACCGCCGCGCTCCGACAGCAGCGCCTGAAGGAGGCGAAGATGAGTATTCATGGGCGACAGTTCACATCCCGCGTCTTGGTTTTGGCTCGCTACGATAACGGTAGGCGGGATGTCATCATCCTCGATCTTCCCACGCCTTAAATGCGAGACAGTTGACGAAGGCCTGCCCGAAGGATCGTAGGAAGAAGCGTCACAATAGCGGCAGCCAGCAATGCAGCCTTCGCTACGGTGAGATACAGACGATCTAACTTGAGCGCGTGGGGATGTGCCGGGCTCATGTTATTGAACCGATTTGGCATCATCGCTACTCACGACGATGCTGGTTTTGGCTTTTATGACTGCGGGCGTGGCGATTGTTTGATTTGCCGGGCTGATGGTGCGTGCAAACACGCAGATGAAGGTTACAGCAACCGAGCACGTGAGTGCGATGACGACGATCTTGAAATGTGTCGATCGGTCCGCGCTGAAAAATGAGTGAGACACGGCGGCCGCCTCTCTGCAAAAATCTCCTGTTTGTAGGATGGGCGCCATCTGTAAGTTTGCAATCTGATCCGCTCCTTAACCTAACCGGTCAACCTTACCGCTAGGCGCAGGCGTTAGCTCGGTTCGTAAGTTCTTGTGCCGGCGCAGCGGGTCCAGCACTATAGCGCAGCAGATGGCGGATGACGTGATTGCCACTACAGGCGGCCTGTTGATCATTTTTGGCATTCGCTGAGTGCTAGCAGCGATCGATCCGGGTCATGCCCTTAACGGTCCGCCGTCTTTCACGGCCCGTCGTCTCGTCCGGGTTTTGTAAATACAGCGATGCCCATCGTCCGGCGCAATACCCGGGCATACACAGGGCGTCAGGTAATCGAGCGTCTCGGAATGATCACCGTCCAAGCGTGCCCACACCGTAGCCCAGGCCGGCTTTGAGCGGAGCGACCTTAGTTTGGATGGGTTCCCGCGGTCATTCGCGGCGCTTTTCGTCAGCGGTGCTTCGAGCCTTCTCGAGTTCTTCGACCTGCTTCCGAAGGCGTTGCAGCTCGCGGTACCGCTCGGCAAGATCGTTTAGCTTCAAAACTAAATGTTTTGAGCGAAGCCGGGGCCTGCCTGATTTTTCTAAACGGTTCATTTCGGTTGACCGATGCTTGGCGCGCTATTGAACAAGGCCGCCGGGCGAAAACTGCTCGCCTGGCGGCTCTCCGGTTCGGCCGGGAAGGGGCGATGTCCCGGCGAGAATCAGGCTACGCGCCTCGCGTGTGGCCGCAACTAAACTCGCTTATTAAGCTTGATGTCGCGACGGGGCGTTAAAGCCGGAACTGTGTGTTGCGGGGAGGAGACTGTTCTGAACGCCCGCTACAATTCTGTGTGCATAGAGCGATAGGTTCACCACGGTGGCTGAGGGCTTTTGAAAATTCCGCCTGAGATGGGCATAACAGCATGCCCGGGATTTACTTGATCGCCGATAGCGAGCTAGCGCAGAAATTCGCACTATGGCACCAATGCCGCCGCATGAGACCGGAATTTCTCCATCTAAATGTGAAATTTGCGGAGGAGATATAAAGGGTAGTGGGAAATTACCCGCGGTCGGACGCAAACCTGCCGTTAAGGTGTTTCGCTGCCTCGACTGCAGCAGCATCCAGGCGAAGTCGTTTTAGGTTGGATTTCCTACGCTGGAATCGAGCGGTCCGACCATCGA
>JANLYJ010000111.1:0-1519 GCA_031365555.1 Gemmatimonadaceae bacterium
ATCAATCCGTCGCCCTACATGTTTCATCTGATGCTGGACGGCATCGAGTTGGTTGGAAGTTCACCGGAGCTGCTCGTCCGCATGACCGAAACCGACGTGATTGTACGTCCGATTGCGGGAACACGCCCCCGCGGTGCAAACGCAGCCCAAGACAAGTTCATGGAATTAGAGCTTCTTCAGGACTCCAAGGAAATCGCCGAGCATGTGATGCTTTTGGATCTTGGGAGAAATGACGTTGGGCGGGTGTCCGAATTTGGTTCTGTAAATGCGACCCAGACAATGGTCGTCGAGCGTTATTCACATGTGCTTCATATGGTAAGTCAGGTGGAGGGGAAACGGAGCCCCGGTGCCGGCGCCTCCGATGTGCTGCGCGCCACATTTCCAGCGGGCACCCTGAGTGGTGCACCAAAGGTGCGAGCGATGGAGATAATCAATGAGCTGGAAACAGCCGCGCGTGGTCCGTACGGGGGCGCTGTTGGATACATTGCTGCTGGCGCCGAACGACTCGATCTCGCGATAACGATACGCACCTGCACGATCGCTGACGGCGTCGCGACAGTGCAGGCAGGTGCCGGAATAGTTGCGGATTCGATTCCCGAGCGCGAATGGGATGAAACTGAAAACAAGGCACGTGCACTTCTCACAGCAATTGGCCGCGTCCGCGCAGCCCGGGTCAGGAATTGAAGATTGTAATTGAAGGCTATGATCGCTTTCGTATTGGCGATGCGCGGGTCATCGCTCTCGAGCCCTGCGCAGATGAAGTCCGTGAAGCAATGACGGAAGGCACGCTTTACGACTTCGCGCGACAGCAACCGGGAGCGAGGGTGCTTATGGGGCGGATACCCGCCTACGCGGTTCGTCTCGGCTCGATTTCAGGCGATGTGGTAGTCAGACACGGTACACGTGGCGGAATGGTCGCCAGGTTCGTGAACGATCTGTACGTAGCGCCGACCCGCGGCATAGTGGAACTGATGAACTCGGAGCGTTTGCGAAAGCAGGGAGTACGTACTCCACGCCTCATCGCTTATGTGGTTTACCCGGCCGGTCCCCTACTCCGCCGGCTCGACGTTGCGACGCGAGAGGTGCCCAACGCGTACGATCTTGCCGACGTATTTTCATCGCCGTTGACGAAGGAAAACAAGCATGAAGCGCTCGCGGCCGTTTCAGAGCTGATCGGGTCGCTCACACATGCAGGCGCACATCACGCCGACCTGAATCTCAAGAACATCGTGCTTTCGCGCGAAGAGGATGTTGAAAATCGTATCCGCGCTTTCGTTCTCGACGTCGATCGCGTTCGTTTCAATGTTCCGGGAGACCCGCTTGTCGGCCGGGCCAACATGGAGAGATTGATGCGGTCGCTCGAGAAAGTACGGTCACGCGGTGAAATTTTTCTCGACGAAGCAGATCTTCGCTGGTTGGAGAGACGCGCAATGGAGATGCAGGGGTGAAGCCTCCGATTCCAAAGAATATCATTATCGTGATGATGAGCGCCGTCGGTGACGCGGTTCATGTTCTCCCG
>JANLYJ010000195.1:0-2689 GCA_031365555.1 Gemmatimonadaceae bacterium
TCGTCGAATCGTTGCGCTCGCGCATGCAGCAGAGCGCGATCCGTCGTGAGTGATATCCGCCGGGCGCTGCTCATCGTGAATCCTGCTTCACGCAGGGGCACTCGCGCACGAGGAGCAGCCGCGGCTGCGTTTGCAGGAGCAGGGGTTCAGGTCGATGTCCGTATGACGGAGGCCACGGGGCATGCAGGCCTTATCGCCGCGGCCGAAGCCTCGAACTACGACGCTGTATTCTCACTGGGCGGAGACGGGACTGCGATGGAAGTCATTGCAGCGCTCGCTGGAACCGGTATGGCGGTCGGGGTGCTTCCGGGCGGAACTGGCAATGTGATCGCGCGCTCGCTTGGCATCCCCATCTCACTAAAGCGTGCAGTGCCAATGCTCCTGAAGGGGAGAGACGCACTAATCGACCTGGGCCGACTCGAGGACGGTCGCCGGTTCGCAATCGGGTTGGGTGTTGGTATCGACGCGACCATGATCGCCGAGACTCCTGCGGCGCTCAAGCAGCGACTCGGCGTGTTCGCTTATGTGATTGTAGGCGTGCGATCGGTGCTTCGCTTCGAACATTTCGAGGTGCGGCTAACTGTAGACGGGAAAGTGATCAGCACGCGCGCGGCTGCGGTTCTCGTCGCGAATTTCGGAACGCTGTTGAACGATCTCATTACGCTTGGCGCGGGCATCGAGCATGACGATGGACTCTTGAATGCGTGTGTCTTCTCGCCACGTTCGTTGGGGGACTTCATCCGGATTACCTGGAGGCTGATGACTCGCAACTTCAATCCTGACCCATGTCTCCAGTACATTTCCGGCCGCGAGTTTCTGCTGGAGACGACACCGCCAAGGCAGACACAGGCGGACGGAGAGCTCTTCGGCCTCACCCCCGTTCGAATTACAGTTGAGCCGCGCGTCGCACGGCTCCTGCTGCCGTAGCTGTTCGACGACTGCCGGCCCCTACTGCTGAACTGGTGGCAGGCTGGTTGCAATAAACTCGGCAGGGGATCAACCTGAGAGGATAATGTCCAACCGCTCCCGTCCACGCTGGACCACCACCGCGCTGACCTTTCTGTACATGTGGCTGGTCATCGGATTCTTTCTTGGGACACTGGTGCTGATCGGTCCAGTGCGATGGCTGACGGCGGCAGTTCACCGCGCAGGGGGAAGTGATTCCGTCGAGAACGCTTTCGTCATCCTGCTTGTCGTCATTTATGTGGCGTTCTCGGCCTGGCTCGCCCTCAGACTGAGCAGGACAGTCTGGCGTGGTACGACACCGCTCTCGCGCTATGGAGTTCCACTCGTTGCCACTCTCCTCGCAGCGAGCGCAGTGATCGCCTGGCGAAATCCGGGGAAAATGCTGTCGGCGGTTGCGGGAGGCGGGAATATCGAGGACGTGCAAACGGCATCAGGTGCCGTCTTCGAATTCGGGCCGTACCCGGACGCGGATCTTCTGCGCGAGCTTAAGAGTCGGGGCGTCACCACGGTGATCTCGTTACAGCACCCGGACGTTCCGGTGGAAAGGCCGGGGATTGCGGAAGAGGATAAGAACGCAAAGGACATTGGGATCACGCTTGTACATGCTCCGATGCTGCCATGGTTCAGCGAGAACAAGGCATCACTCGATACACTTCGTGCAATTGCATTGAAGGGCCGCGGAAAGTTTTACGTGCATTGCGGACTCGGACGCGACCGCGTGAACATTGCGCGCAAACTGATCGAGGGAGTGGGAGCGAAAGCTGTAGCCGCGAAGGGTTACCACGAGGGACTTGGTTTCGCATACCGCACCGCGCCCTTCGGACGGGGACCGATTGTAAAACTTGCGTCCGGAGTCTGGATGGTCCCGTTCCCCGATCACGAGGAGCTGTACGGATGCTTTTTGCAGGGCAGCCCGGGGCATGTTGTAGTCGCGCTCGACGTAGCGGACACGACAGAGAAAGCATTGCTGGATGATGCGAAACGGCTGCTGGATCCGGTAGCGTTTCAATACGTGGTGCTGCCCATAGACTACTCGAAACCGGTGACCCTTCAAACGGTCGTGGATTCGTTGAGGCGAATTCCTCCTCCTCTCACTCTAGTCGTTCGTTCTACGCAGGGACTCGGTGAGAACGGCGTCCAGAATAAGGGTTGGGAGCATTCTGTCGATCTGAAGGGTGAATACCTGAAGGCTCCTTCGGCCCTGCATCAGGCCTATCGGGCGCCGCCGGAAGCACGAGGCGCCCAGGACACGCGCGCTGGATGCTGACATAGGGCAATTACAGCCTTGGCAAGTTGCTTTCAGCCATTGGGATAGGTAACTTGGAAGGCTGTATTTGACCCTAACCCTTAACCCAGCTGCATGACCACCGACGTAGAAGATACCTCAACCCAAACCGCCTCCACCCTCACGCCGCGCGAAAAGCGTGACCTCCAGAAGGCACAGCTCCGCCCGCTAGCAAATCTCCGCCCCGAGCTGTACGACGAAGACGACTACTCGTCCGACGAGCTCGAAGCAATGATGGAGATGTACAACGGCACGATGGCCTCGATCGAAGAAGGCGAAATCGTCAAATCCGTTGTGCTGGACATCCGCGACAACATGGTTGTGCTCGACATCGGATTCAAATCCGAAGGCACGATCCCTCTCGAAGAATTCAAGGATCTTCCCAACCTCAAGCCCGGTGACGAAGTAGAAGTTCTGCTCGAGCACCTGGAAGACATG
>JANLYJ010000196.1:0-5672 GCA_031365555.1 Gemmatimonadaceae bacterium
TCCTCGAGCAGCCTGAAGTCCTGAAACACGACGCCGAGTTTTCTTCGCAGCTTCGGAATCTCGCGCTGCTTTGCGGTGCGCGAATTCACGCCGCTTACCCACAAGTCGCCGCTCGTCGGGCGTTCTTCCATGAAGACAAGCTTCATGATCGTAGACTTTCCGGCTCCGCTCGGCCCCGTGAGAAATGCGAACTCTCCTTTCTTTATCTGGAAAGTGACATGCGAGAGCGCTACGCGGCCGCGTGTGTATTCCTTGGAAACTTTAAGGAGGCGAATCACAGGGCGGTCACCCTACCTGCCTGTTTCGGCGCGAATCCAGGTCTGGCTTGGTGACGCGGACGCTGTCGATGATGGTGATGCCGGCGATGTCGCGGGCGACTACACCTCCTGCGGGCACAGCTTCGTCTATTACGACGACAGCCAGCTCGTTCCTGCGCGGGCCATGCACCCATGCGAGCTCTCCGTCCTGCAGGAGCCGCAGCTTCGCTTCTTCAGGGGAAAGGCGGATAAGCGGACCGCGTTCCGAATCTCCGCTGCGTGTCGCGATGAAACCCGCAACGCGCAGCGGAGGCTGAAACCCCGCTTTCACGTTTCGTGAAGCGGAAGCAGGTAGGTCGGCGTATACGCACGCTCGTCGCGCATCAGCAGTCCGCGCTTCCAGAGAGTGTACAGCGCATGCTCGGCGGCTTCACAGCCCATACCAGTCTCGGTTGCAAGAGCTTCCGGCTGCGCCGCGCCGAGTTTGCAGATTGCATCCCAGATCTGTCGCTCCGTCCCGTCAATCGTGCCAACGAGAACTGCTGCTCCGTCGGACAATTGGGAGACAAGTGCAAGTCCATGACGCTCGAGAACAGTTTCAATCGCATACCTGTGTGATTCGTTGATGCCACGAAACACGAAATACACTTCGCGATTGTTTTGTTCCGCTTCGACGTAATGCAGCAGGAGCTTTGCAACGATTTCGTCGGCGCAGGAAAGATCCATCAGTCCGACATGAGAAAAGTCGAGAACTGTAAGTGCTCGCTCGCCCAGTTGGTCGAGCTGCTGCTCGATGTGACTTCGCACAGCCACGCCTGTGGGGCGCGTGACGAGGTTTGTATAAAATTCTGAAACGCTCGACTTGAGGACCGAGCTTACATCGATGTGATTGATCACGGTGCCACGATTTTTTCGGGAATGGTCAACTGGAGCTGCGCTCCGGGAAAGAATGCCAGATCCCGAATCAGCGCTTCGTCTTCATCCCACGCGGGCACAAGCGCAATTCGCGCAGTTCCGCTTCGAACCGAAAATTTTCCGTCGTTCTGGCCGATGAACTTCTTCACGCCCTGCAGCCCCTGGCCGCGTCCCTTGTCCGGGAACCGGCTCACTCCGCGCATTACCGTGTCTTCGAGTGCAGCGGCATCGTCCCACCTGTCGCTCAGGCGGCGACCATGCGAGCCCTCGAGGGACTGACGAAAGCCGATTCCAACATCACAAACCGCGAGAACCACTCTGCGGCGTTTGCCCTTGGGATCGTATTTCTGAACGGCCACCCAGCCTCCGCGTCCAGCGTGTTCCAGAATATTCTGGCAAACTTCGGAAAGAGCCATCGTGAAGCGTGAAGTAATCTGCGGTGAAAAATGCAAACTCTCCACTAGTATCTCGTGCGCGCGTTCGCTGATCTTATCCACAATTCCGTGGACATCAGCTGATTTTGTGATTGGCGTACACTCAAGCACCACGCTGGTATTTCGAACCCGCCTGCGCGGCACGCGTTTGTCGATCTCGTACAGGTCTTCCGCATGTGCGAAAAATTCAGTCAGACCCCAGTACCCGGCCACGTTTTGGTCTTCGGGCACGAGCAGGCCAGGCTTTACAAGACGGGTTTGACCGAGCGATAGCAACGCAGTTAGACCAAAAGGCGTCGCGAATGTGCAGTGTCTGCAATCAATCAGGATTTTTTCGTCGGGCGGAAGTGGCGAGGTTTGCACGAGAATTTCCTCGAAGCTCTGGTCGTTCACGTTCGATGGAACGTTGATTATCCTCGTCACCTGTAGCTCAATTCTCCCCTTAGATAGCTTGCCAGCCCTGTGGCGCCGCGATGGTCGACGTTCTTCGCGGCTGCAGTCATCGCGGCTTCAATCGCTGCTTCTAAGTTATCGCCGGCCAGCAGTCGCGAGAAGTAGGTTGCGCCCCATACATCGCCACATCCGGTAGGATCACCCATTGACACATCGCGCGAAGCCTTAGCGGGAATGAGAGCAGTCCGGATAGCACCAGTTTTTGGGCCGATTGCATTTCGACTGAGGTCACCGAGAGACTCGAATCCGGGCGCCGCGAAATACACTGCTCCGCGACTTCCCATGGTGACGACAAGGCACTGAACTCCCGCAGTGAAGGCCTTGGCCGCGAGGTCCATCCCGTCGCTGGCTAGCATAGACATTTCGTCTTCATTCACCTGCACGACGTCGAAGCACCTGAGCCACGCTTCAGCGTTTGGCAGCGGCTGCAGCGTTCTCGCGCCGTCCGGCTGAACTGCGAGCAGCAGCGAATGCAGGTCGCAGTAGATGGGGCCGCGAAAATTCTGTCGAATGAGCTGCGCTGTTTCGAGATCTATCTCAAAACCGCTGATCATATTTATATAAAGTGCGTCGAGGTCTCCCATAAGCGGCTGCAGGCCACGCCATCCCCATCCGGGAATGCCTCCGCGAAGGTATTCGCAGCGGCGCTCGCTATCCTCATACTGAAGGGTCACCCTGTTGGTGGGGTGCGGTACTTCAATCGGGCCCGTTCCAGCTGCAACCTTGCGCAGGGAAGCCATGAACTCGCGTGCCCTGGGGGCAAGGTCATAACCGACCTTCAGGATGGGAACGATTTCCCAGCTTTCCGACAGCGCAGCGTCGAGTGCGCCAAGCGCGTATGTAATCCCGCCCCATTCCTGCACGGGCTTGGCGAGGGGATCCCGTCCATGGATTTCATCCCAGACGAATGTCCCGATCACGCCAACTTTTTTCGCCATTAAACGTCTCCGAACGTCTGCGCCTTGAAAGTTGCCACAGCGCCGACCACGCCTGCGGAGAGGGGCAGTGCACCCGGGACAATGCGACACACATCAACTGCGGGCTTGAAAGCGCGGCGCTTGACTTCCGCACGGAGGGGATCGAACAGCGCCTCACCTGCCTGTGTCACGCCACCCGCGATCACAACTGTGTCAGGATTGAAAATGTTTATGAGGTTCGAGATGCCGACGCCGAGAAAATGTGCAGTGTCCCGAACTACACCACGGGCGATTTCGTCTCCTCGCTTCGATGCTTCATATACAGTCTGCGCAGTGATCTTCGAGAGGTCTCCGTCAACTATTTCCGCCAGTATCGACCCTTCATCGGATGCAATCGCTTCCCGTGCGCGCTCGGCGATTGCCGGTCCCGACGTATACGCTTCCAGGCAGCCATAGTTGCCGCACTTGCAGCGACGACCGTTGGATTCAATGGTCGTGTGTCCGATTTCACCGGCAGCATCCGATGTACCGTGGTACAGCTTGCCGTCGAGAATGAGTCCGCCGCCAATCCCGGTCCCAATCGTCAGGCCAACGACATTGCGTCCGCCTTTGGCTGCGCCTGCCCACCATTCTCCGAGGGTTGCGCAGTTTGCGTCGTTGTCGAGAGTCGCCTTCAGGTTCACGCGCTTCGAGATCTCATCACGGAGCGGGAAGTCCCGCCATCCAAGGTTAGGCGTGATAACCACAATTCCCTTTTCGCGATCGAGAGGACCGGGCGAGCCGATTCCGACACCGAGAAAATCCTCACGTGTAGCGCCTGTTTCTGAGATTGTCTGTGCGATAACATCTTCGATCATCTGGACAATCCGATCGACTACGCCATCCGCGCCAGTTTCCGCGAGAGTGGGCGCCATTCGCATGGCTATCTCGCGTGTTCCATCCGTCGGCATTGCACCGGCGGCGATGTTGGTTCCGCCCAGATCGACTCCGACGATGTACCGCTCTTTCATGCTCATGCCATCCTCGGCAGCGTGATCAGGGTTCGAAGCAATTCGTAAACGTAGTCTGCCGAAAGCTCGCGCATGCAGCGCCAATGTCCAAGCGGGCACCGCTGTGGTCCGTGCCTGTCGCAGGGACGGCAGGCGAGCCCTGTAATTCCTGCGATCCGCTGCGAATCAGAGAGGGGCCCGAATCCAAAATCGGGGACCGTCGGCCCGAATACGGCAACCGTCGGGGTGTTCATCGCAGATGCCAGGTGCATTGGGGCTGAATCGTTGGAGACTATTGCTGCTGCGCGGTGAATCAACTCAGCTGAAGCAAGCACCGAGAGTTCTCCAGTCGCGTCGATTGTCTGTCCCGGTGCTGCGATTTCGATTTCGCCGGCGAGTGCTCCTTCAGCTTCGCCTCCGATCACTACGACGGGGAATTCTTTTGTGAGCAGATGCGCGAGCTGCGGAAAGTAGGGCCATCTCTTGGTGCCCCACGCGCTTCCTGGAGCCAGCACAACGAACGGTCCCGAAATTCCGTCGAGAAGACGGTCAACAGACTGCTTGTCTGCGCTGCCGGGAAAAAGTCTCGGCCGGACGCTCGCACGGTCCGGATTGTCTATGCCTGCCAGTCGTAACAGCCTTTCGGCGTGATGCTTGTCGCCACGGTACTCGACTGTCCTCGTGTACAAAGGCTTTCCCGCCGAGCTATCGAACCCGACGCGCTCCGGAATTCCTGCGATTGCTGCTATTGCCGCGCTACGCATCGAGCCCTGCGCCATGAAAGCTGTGGATGCATGCAGCCCGCTTTCCGGCTCACGAAGTGCGCGCGCAACCTTCCATGTCTGAATCAGTCGTCCGCTCGCCTTCTTGTCGAACACGAAGACGTTGCGGATGGCTGGATTGTTGGCGAGAACGGTCCGCCCAACGGGAGTGGTGAGAACATCCACAGGGCCGCGCAATGAAAGCTCGGCGATGAGCGGCGTCGTCAGTATGACGTCGCCAAGAAAGCTCGTCTGCACAACGAGCGAAGGCACCGCTAATCGACCTGAAGTACCGCCAGAAACGCTTCCTGCGGAATTTCAACACTGCCGACCTGCTTCATTCGCTTTTTACCGGCCTTCTGTTTCTCGAGCAGCTTTCGCTTACGTGAGATGTCGCCGCCATAACATTTGGCGAGCACGTCTTTTCGCAGCGGCTTCACAGTCGTACGCGCGATTACTTTCTGTCCGATTGCCGCCTGGATGGCAACTTCGTACAGCTGTCTCGGAATGAGCTCGCGCAGCTTGTCAGCGATCTTCCGCCCCCACTCGTACGCCTTGTCGGTGTGGATGATGACAGAGAACGCATCCACAGGATCACCGTTGATCAGCATGTCGAGTTTCACAAGATCGCTGCGGCGGTACTCGAGCATCTCGTAGTCGAGCGACGCGTACCCGCGGCTGATTGTCTTGAGCCTGTCGAAGAAATCCAGAATGATTTCGCCCAGCGGGAATTCCCAGTCGAATTCAACCCGCTCCTGATCGAGATACGTCATGTTCTTGTACACGCCCCGACGTTCGGTTCCGAGCGTCATGATTGGCCCGATGTAATCCGACGGTGCCATGATGCGGGCCTTTACGTACGGTTCTTCGACGTAGTTGATCACTCCGGCTGGCGGCATCAGCGACGGATTCTCGATCAGGTCCATCGTCCCGTCGGTTTTAAATA
>JANLYJ010000202.1:0-2390 GCA_031365555.1 Gemmatimonadaceae bacterium
ATCGGAAATGTAGCGAACTGTCAGCATGGCCATCTTCATCGCCCCATAGCGCACTCGATGCATGCATTTTACATTGGTGCTTGCATCCAGGCTAGCCAAGTTCGACGCCTTCATCGCACGCGAGACGGCGAAATGGGGCAAAGTCATTCGCGAGGCGAAGGTGACGGCGGAGTGAGTACCTCACTCTGACCGTTCCATTGCCGCCTAATCAATCTGCCAGGAGTAATCATGACCGACCCACGCAACGTCGCCCACGACAAGAAGGTTCAGCAGGAGAAGAAGCACCGCGGCGAGGAAATCGCCCCGGGCTCGGAAAAAACTCCGCAGCCTGGCCGCAAGCCGCATCTCCAGCCGCACGACGAGGCGGCCACGCCGGAGCCCGGCGCAGCACCCGCGGCGGAGCAGCCAGATACCGAAAAGTAACCCGATCAGTGAAGATCGGGGCCGCGGGTAGCCCGCTCGCATGAGCGTGAATCCGGATTCAGGCGCGCCGGACGATGGGGACGACCTCTCCTCCTCGGCGAAGGAAAACCTCGAAGTCCTGGCGCGGATCTATGAGCGCGAAGATTCGCGCGTCTCGGGCGTGCAGCTCGTCATCGAACGGCTCAGCACGTTCTTCGGCAGCCCGGCCTATCTCGCCTTCGCCGTCGCCTTCATCGTCGCCTGGGTGCTCGTCAACACCTGGGGTGCGAGCGCAGGCTGGGAGCACGTCGACGAGCCGCCATTTTTCTGGCTGCAGGGCATCGTCAGCTCGAACGCATTGCTGCTGACGGTCGCCGTGCTCATCCGGCAAAACCGGATGGCCGTGCTGGCCGAGCACCGGGCGCATCTCGACTTGCAAATCAACCTGCTGACCGAGCAGAAGGCGACCAAGATTCTCCAACTGGTCGACGAATTGCGGCGTGAATTGCCGGCGCTGCGCGGTGGGCTCGACGCGGAAGTGACCGAGCTGACGAAACCGGCAGACGCCAAGGCAATCCTGCAGGCGATCAAGCAATTGGACGACGAACGCTGATTGCGCAGGGCGAGTGCGTCAGCGCTATTCGAAGCCGCGAACAAGGCGCGGGTGGTAAGCAGTTCGGATACAGCGCCGGGCTAGTTGATCAGGGAACCATGACGAGAGATCAGCGGGCGTACTGACCGACATGGTCCCCGTGCCGCAGCGCGACGCTGCGGCGGCGCTGAAAGCTGAATCGCTGCCGAAGCCACCGGCGTCGAAGGCCGAATCCCTGGCCCAAGTCATCGACTCGGATCAGGACTTGCCAATTGGGAGTAAAGCATCACGGACACCGACGATTCGGCACTGAACTCGGCGAACGAGACTGGGCGCGGGGTGCCGGGCCGCCGTCAAGAAGCGACCACGGCCTGATGAGGGCGAGAAAGTTCCTCCCCGAATTCACTACTGGTCCATCCGATGCTCTTATGAAAAAAGGCCAGGGAAGCATCCGGAATGTTCGACAGATCATCTGCTGACGGCACCGAAGATCCACAGCCAGGCCGGTGCGGTCAGGAGCCCGAGTGGAATACCGAGCCCTACCATCATCGATACAAGCTCCGGCGCCAACTTCGCCTGCGACGCGACGATCGCGGCACCGATCATTGGCGGCATTGCCGCCTCGATCACGCTGACCCGGCTCACCATGCCGGCATCGGCGCCCCACAGCCACATCAGCGTCACCACCAGCGCCGGACACACCAGCAGCTTGTAGCCCAGGCCAAGGCACAGCATCGGCCGGTGTTGGCGCAGCGCGTCGAAACGCAGCTGCGTGCCTACCGACAGCAGCGCGAGCGGCGCCAGCGTGTCGCCAATGCGCATCAGCGTTTGGTCGAGCACCGGCGGGAACGGCAGCGGCGTCAGCAGCAGCGCAACGACCAGCGCGACGAACGGCGGGAATGTCGCGATTCGCAGCGCCATCTGCTTCGGCTGCATCGGTCCGTCGGCCGCATACAGCGCGGCCGCGGCGATGCCAAGTGTCGACAGCGCGAGGTACGAGCCGAGCTGGTCGATCAGCAACCCCAATCCCAGGCCATCTGCGCCGTGCAGTGTCTCGATCATCGGCAGGCCGACGAATGAGGTGTTGCCGAACCCGCCTACCAGAGTCAGCGCGCCGACCGTTGCTGCCGGTAGCCGCAGCCATCGGCCGAACAGGAAAAACACGGCCGCCCCGATCATGAACAAGGCCCATGGCATCAACACCGGCAGAAGGTTGCTGCTGTCAAATCGGAAGTGGTGCAGGTAGTGCACGGTCACCGCCGGCAGCGAGACATGCAGGATGATCGTGTTGATCACGGTGTGCGCCTGCTCCGGCAGTCGACCCGAGCGCCGCAGCAGCAGGCCTGCCATCAGGCAGGTCGTGAGCATCAGGAAGTTAGACACTGCACTTCCTTCG
>JANLYJ010000215.1:0-7603 GCA_031365555.1 Gemmatimonadaceae bacterium
GGGATCTTCCTCCGCCGAACGAGCTTGGATGAGCTTCCGGAGCTCATAAACGTTTTGCGTGGCGAGATGAGCCTCGTGGGCCCGCGCCCGCTCTTACAGCAGTATTTGCCTCTTTATGATCCTGAGCAACGCCGGCGCCACGATGTCCGACCTGGGCTTACTGGATGGGCTCAGATAAATGGAAGGAATGCAGCGGGATGGCATCAGAAGTTTGCCCTCGATACCTGGTATGTCGATAATCGATCCTTTTTCCTGGACCTGCAAATCCTCGCGGTAACAATTCGCAAAGTGATTGCGGGAGATGGAGTTTCAGAGCCGGGCCAAGCAACTGCGCGACCCTTCGAAGGCAATGGATGACCTCGATCAGCCTGTTATCATTCGCAATACCACAGATCACATCACTAATATGACCGCCTCCGCAAAAGAAAAGATCTATCTGAGCTCCCCGCACATCGGTGAGCTGGAGCAGGAATACGTACGCGAAGCTTTTGCGACCAACTGGGTCGCGCCGCTTGGACCCCACGTCGATGGTTTTGAAAAAGAGCTGTGCGAAATTGTTGGCGCAAAGCATGGCGCTGCACTGAGCTCGGGTACCGCCGCGATTCACCTCGCACTGATCCTCGCAGGTGTGCAGCGTGACGACGATGTGATCGTTTCGAGCTTTACATTCTCCGCAAGCGTAAATCCAATCCGGTACATCGGCGCGAATCCTGTTTTCATCGACAGTGAGCGCCAGTCATGGAACATGGATCCGGCGATTCTCGCAGATGCACTCGCCGACCGAGCCAAGAAAGGCCGGCTTCCCGCGGCAGTGCTGCTTGTCCATCTGTATGGACAGAGCGCCGACATCGATCCTATCGCGGCCGAATGCGAGCGTTACGGTGTCACACTGATCGAAGACGCTGCTGAAGCGCTTGGCTCGACGTACAAGGGAAAAGCACCGGGAACCTTTGGGAAAATCGGTACTTACTCGTTCAACGGAAACAAGATCATCACAACGGCTGGTGGTGGAGCGCTCGTTTCTGACGACGCTGAAATCGTTGCGCACGCCCGCAAACTTTCAACACAGGCACGCGATCCGGCTCCGCACTATCAGCACTCCGAGATTGGCTACAACTACCGCATGAGCAACATCCTCGCTGGAATTGGGCGGGGACAGCTAAAGGTTCTCGAAGATCGTGTGCAGGCACGTCGCGCAAACTTCGAGTTCTACCGCGAATCGCTGAGTGATCTGTCCGGACTCGAGTTTATGCCTGAAGCTCCGTATGGACGGCATACCCGGTGGCTGATCTGTCTCACGATGAATTCCAGCGAATCTGGAACGACGCCCGAAAAACTTCGACTCGCTCTCGAGAAGGAAAACATCGAAGCGCGTCCGCTCTGGAAGCCAATGCACATGCAGCCCGTGTTCGCGTCGCACGATTCTTATGGCGGCGAGGTGTCGCAGGATCTTTTCGAACGTGGACTGTGCATTCCGTCAGGATCCAATCTCACCCGGCACGATCTCGAGCGCGTCGTCGATGTCATACGCACTGAATGGGCGGCGGTGCCCGCCGCGCGCAGCTAGCGCCCTATAGAAAAAGTCAGCGAGAGCGTGTTGTTCCGAACATCGACCACGCCCTCGTATGACTGGCACTCTGAGGTGTTCTGGAAAAATGCGTTCGCACGGTTCACCGTGGTGTACTGTCCCGTCAGTCTTCCGTAGGAAGTAGTGAGCGAGGCACGGACGCCGCCGCCAGACGAAACATCGTGCTGACAGTTGCCGCGCCCGAACGGGAACGGAAGCAGGAAGTAGGCGTCATTGTTGAAACGGGTGCGCGTAAGAAACAGTCCCGCTGAATATCTGGACGCAATGTAGTCCCCGGCCACCCATTCGCCGGATGACCCCTGCCCCATGCCCGCGCCGATTACCTGACCGCGATTCGTATATCCCTGGATCGCCGCGCGGCTTGTATAGAACGATCCGAGCGGACGGTTGGCGAAGCTGGGATCCTGCTCCATGTAGCTGTGCTCACCCTGCAGGCGCACGCGGCCCCACTGTCCAGGTTGGCCCACCCACTGGAGTCCGAAGGTGTAACCCTGCGAATGCTCCGGATCCACGAGCAGATCGCGAATGGATGAAGGAAGTTCGGTTCGCGCCCACTCGGCGTACGCCTCGAATCCCTTCCCTGGAAACACCCAGCGTCCGAACAGGGAAAAAATCTGGTCGGAGCCTGCCTTGAACGTCGTATCGGAGAGGGCGCGTCCGTTGGGATGCCCGGTCAACATCAGGAAATTCAAAGGCCGTGCAAAAACGCCCGCCCAGTTGTCTGCCGGACCAAACACTGCACGGGATACTCCCAGCGTGAGGTCAGGCTCGAGCGTCGGCGACCAGGTCGCAGCTGCTGCGCTCCAGTAGCGCAAATCGTTGGTCTGATCGTTATCGAAGTAATCGGACTCAGAAAGCCCGCCCCACGTGACACGAAAGTCGAATGTGCCTGCGCGCGTTCTTACGGGCGCCTGCGGCTTCACGAATGCCCGCGGAAACCCTTCGGCGTTGTCACTCAGTACGATCGCGCTCCTGATGCCCGGGCCCCACCATTCGTTCTGGGTAGTCACACCGAAATCGAGACCGCGTGCGCGCACTGCCACTGTTGACTGTCCTGGTGCAACACGCGTGACATGGCCTGGACCCATTCGCGGAGGCGCGTCGATCGAGTACGGGTAAACGTTCCAGGGCGATGCATACGGATTGCGCGAGGCCGGGAGCGCCGGTGCGAAAAGCTGCGCGTACTCGAAAAATTGATTGGACGCATACACCAACTCTGGAATCAGTGTGACGCGAACGCGGCCGAAAGCCGCATCCATTCCGGCGAGCGCACGCAGATTCGGTCCCTTACCGGCCCACAGTGCACCATTGTTTTCGCCAAAGGGCACCCCCGAATTTGTCGTCACGGCAACGAATGGAAGGACCCAATGCACCTGAGAGGCGGCAGTTCTGGGATCAGCAAGAAGGTCCGACGCCGACCGTAGAATGTACGCCTGACTCGCACCCCTGACGGTGAGCTGCGCCAATCGAAGACGGTCAGCGGAATCTCCGCTGACAGTGTTCATCGTCACCAGACTGCCGGGCGCGGCGGGAAGATTCTGCGCGCCCACAGATCCTCCGCAAAAAAGGATTGCGAGTATGGCATTCACAATTGATCTATGCAGGCGGCCTGCTGGTATCATAGCTTTCCAGAGACATTACGGATGGCGTGCGCGAGTATCGCAATCTAGGTATCGCGCGACTGGCGTACCAGCGCGATGTACAATCAACCATATCGGTTTTGAAGAAATCTGCTACGTGGGTCAGATGCGCGTGGAGTGCTGCGGCCGTTGCATTCCTTGCAATTGCCTCGTCAGGCACGCTGGGCGCGCAAGCAGGCAATGAGCCCTTGTTCGTTGGCTCGGAAATGGAGCAGTACATTCGGTTCGCGCAGTCCATGTCAGCGCAGCCCGTCGATCCATGGTCCATCCGCGGCTTCAGTCCCCTTCAGGAAAAACGGCTGCGTGCCATCAAGGGAGTACATCCCTGGAGTGCGCGCGTGTCTGCCGGCTCTCCGTCGAATACATCCAACTTCACGCTCCTGCCTGTACAGGCGCGCTTCGTTTTTAATTCCGCATTTCCCTTCGGGAGCAATGACGGAGCAGTTTGGGCAGGCAAAGGACTGACATCCATCGTCCAGGGCGGGATCAGCGCTCAGTGGGCAGGATTTTCTCTCGTGCTCGCTCCCATTTTCTCGCGAGCTGAAAACAGCGCATTCGATCTGATGAACAATGGCGCGACCGGCCGCCTTCAATTCGGCGACGGTCAGTTCCCAAATGTGATCGATCGCCCACAGCGGTTTGGCGCGAGCGCCTATCAGTTAGTCGATCCCGGCCAGAGCACACTCCAGTACGCGGGTCATCGCTTCACGGCGGGCGTTTCGACTGCAAACCAGTCGTGGGGACCTGCCGAAAAATATCAGTTCATTCTCGGCAGCAACGCAGCAGGATATGCACATCTCTTTGTAGGGACTGAGACTCCGGCAAACATTGGCATCGGCCGAGCGCACGCCCGCTTTGTATGGGGAATGCTTGAGCAGTCACCCTTCTCTCCCGTAAGCGGTCCGCAGTATTTCCAGGATGGAGCGAATTCGGGCAGACGCAGGTTTACTTCCGGACTAGTCGCAACTCTGCAGCCCAGAGGTGTGCCGGGAATGGAAATCGGTTTCTCACGCTTCTTCCACATGGCCTGGCCAAAGGAAGGTCTCTCGACGAGTGATTTCACTGGACTCTTCCAGAATGTTTTCAAGAAGGGACTTCCGAAAGAAGCTCCCCTTCCGGGAACAGACAACACGCAGGGTGTGCGCGACAATCAGCTTGTCTCGATATTCACTCGCTGGGTTGTACCTGAAACCGGCTTCGAGGTGTACGGAGAGTTCGGACGCGAAGACCACAGTTTCGACCTTCGCGATTTTCTGCAGGAGCCGGATCATGGAGGCTCATCCCGCATGGTCGGCCTGCGCAAGATGTGGCAGAACGGGTACGCCCTTCGCGCGGAAGCGATCAACTATGAAGCGCCTCAGGCAACCCGACTGCGCCCCGAAGGAGCTGTGTACCTCCACTACGTACTTCGACAGGGCCACACCAACAAGGGCCAGCCACTCGGCGCTGATGTAGGCGTGGGAAGCGGCGCGGGTTCATTCGTAGCAGTCGACAAATACACGGATGGTGGACGCACAACTGTTTCGTGGTCGCGGGCGATCGGTCACCAGGGCGGCACCTACTACTTAGGCGGTCCCGAGAACACGCACTCTCCCGACGTCCTCCAGACTCTCTCAGGTGAAACCGTGCGCTTTCGCGGTCCGATGGACGTCACTGCGAAGCTAAACCTGACCATGAACTTCAACAGGAACTTCCGGTCCGATGTGTTCAATCTCGGCCTTCAGGTTGGGAGCAGTTACCGGTTCTGATTGCCTCGTGGTGTGACGGAATTTTCGTTGCCACTCGCAGCATGAGCGGTAGATTGTAGAGCGCGCAGAATCACACTGTCCGGCAAATTCCACGTGACGTACGAAGAATTCAGAAGACTGGCTCGCGATCCGTCGCTCTCGCCGCATGAAAAGATCGGATTTCCCAATTCCTACCGCGAAGGTAAGGAAGCGGCGATTTTCGAGGACATTCTTCGCAAGCTTCCCAACCTGACTGGTGAGAATCAGACTGTCGTCGATGTGGGACCGGGGTGCAGTGGCCTGGCGTTCATGCTTATCGACCATTGCCGTGCGAGACACCACCGCCTGGTGTTGGTGGACTCGGCCGAGATGCTCGATCAGCTTCCCAGCGAACCGTTCATCGAGAAGGTGGTTGGCCGGTTCCCCGAGGATTGTCGTGACATGATCGCAAAGAAGCGCGGAAAGTCAAACGTCGTGCTCACATACAGCGTGCTGCACTACATCTTCGAGGAAGGCGACGTCACCGGGTTTACTGACAGCCTCGCAGGCCTGCTGGCGCCGGGCGGCCAGATGCTCATTGGTGACATTCCAAACAAATCACGCCGGAAGAGATTTTTCTCGTCGGAAGCGGGCGTGAAGTACCACCAGGAATTCACCGGCACCGATACCCTTCCTGACGTTTCCGACGACAAATCAGGCGCGCGTTCCATCGACGACAGTGTTCTAGTCGCGCTGGAAGCACACTGCCGTGACGCGGGCTTCGATGCGCATATCCTTCCGCAGGCCCCGGATCTTCCGATGGCAAACAGACGGGAAGACTTTCTAGTTACGAGACCATGAGCAAGCCAAAAACCCGGAAGCTGATCATCGTCGGCGACAGTGCGTTCGCTGAAATTGCATACGAGTATTTCACGCACGACTCCGAGTACGAAGTCACAGCGTTCGCGGTCGAATCGGAATACATCAAGCGCGATTCGCTCTTTGGAATCCCCGTGGTTGCCTTCGAGACTGTTGAGAAGACGTATGCTCCCGCGAATCACAGCTTTTTCGCGGCGAATGTGTACACCCAGGGAAATGCGCTTCGCGCGAGGCTGTACGCTGCAGCGAAACAGAAGGGATACAAAGCGGCTTCGTACATCAGCTCGCATGCTTTCATCTGGCGAAACGTGAAGCTCGGAGAGCACTGCTTCGTATTCGAGAACAACGTCGTGCAGCCCTTCGTGAACATCGGTGACGATGTAGTACTCTGGAGCGGTAATCATATCGGCCATCACTCAAACATCGGCAGCCACTGCTTTGTGTCTTCACACGTCGTGGTGTCGGGCTTCGTGAATATCGGCGAATCCTGCTTTCTTGGAGTCAACGCCTCGATTGCCAACAACGTAAACGTCGGGTCACGCTGCGTGCTCGGCGCAGGCTCACTTGTGATTGGCGATGTGCCGGACGACCAGACAGTCGTTGGAATCTGGAAGAAGCCAAAAGCGTGAGCGGTATTTCAGTCGAGAAGTACACCGCCGCGAAACGCGATGAGTGGGATTCATTTCTCCGGGCCAGCACCAACGGTACGTTTCTGTTTGCGCGCGACTATATGGATTATCACGCAGACAGGTTTGACGATCACTCGCTGATTGTTTCGAGCGATGGAGACATCGTAGCACTCCTCCCCGCCAACAGGGACGGCTCCACGCTTCGCAGTCACGGTGGGCTGACCTACGGAGGATTCGTGATCGGCGAAGCAATGAAAGCCCCGCAGTTCGCTGAAATGTTCGGTGCGGTTCGTTCGTTCCTGACTACCGCGGGGTTCAGTATACTCGAGTACAGACCGATCCCGTACATCTATCATCGTCAGCCTGCAGATTACGACTTGTACGCGATTTTCGGCTGTGGTGGGCAGGTAACACGTTCCACCCTGATGAGCGTGGTGGCGCCGGCGTCAGCGCCTCCAATGCAGGAACGCAGACGGCGGCAAATCAAGAAAGCAGAGCGCGAAGGACTCGTTGCGACGGAATCGAAGGACATTACCGGGTACTGGGCTCTCCTTTCGGAGCGTCTGGCATCCGGACACGGTGCAAAACCTGTGCATACGCTGGAAGAAATCTCAAAGCTCCACGACCGGTTTCCCGAGAACATCAGACTGTTTTCGTGCATGCGCGAAAGCGTGATGTTAGCTGGCGTGCTGGTGTACGAGACTGAGCGCACTGCGCGGACCCAGTACATTGCAGGGAGCGATGAGGGGCGTCTCGTGGGCGCTGTAGACTATCTTCTGCATCATCTGATTTTCAACGTGTATGGCAAGAAGGATTTTGTGGACCTCGGCACATCCGAAGAGGGCGGCACCATCAATCGCGGGCTGATTGAACAAAAGGAAGGGTTCGGCGCGCGCGCAGTTGCCCTGCAGCGCATAGAGCTACGTCTAAGCGAGGTGGGCAAGTGAGTCGTGTGACTGTCGAGGATTGCAGGCTCATCGAGCTGCCAAAAATCGGAGACCCGCGCGGGAATCTCACTTTCCTGGAAAGCGATTCGCAGATTCCCTTCTCCATCGAACGCGTCTTCTACCTGTACGACGTTCCCGGTGGCGCTATGCGAGCGGGACATGCGCTCCGGAGCTGTGACCAGTTCATTATTGCGATGGCCGGAAGTTTTGACGT
>JANLYJ010000248.1:0-5187 GCA_031365555.1 Gemmatimonadaceae bacterium
GTGATCACGCTCCGCTCGAAGCTGCCGATCCTGCGCCGTATCGTGAGATGCTCTCGCTTGTCAGCAACGCGGCTCTGGTGCTGACAGATTCGGGTGGAATACAGGAGGAAACGACAGTTCTCGGCGTTCCATGTGTGACTATTCGGGAACAGACCGAGCGTCCCATTACGGTAACCGAGGGCACCAATCGCCTTACACCGTGGCCACCGACCGCTCAGGGCATCGTTGACAGCGCGACTGAGGCGCTGACCGACAAGAATCGTTCGGTTCCTAAACGCCCGGACGGCTGGGATGGCGCAGCGGCTTCGCGCATTGTGGCAGCCCTGGAAAACAGCTCGCCAGCAGGACGTTGAGCCAGTCCGATGTAACGCGTCGTTCGGTGCTGCACATAGGCACCGCGGATAACTCGGGCGGTGCGGCTCGGGCTTCCTATCGCATTCACCGCGGCCTTTCCAGCGGTGACTGGGACTCGCGCATGCTCGTCGCGCAAAAAGTCACCAATGATGAAGCTGTAAGCGTCACGCGAAAAAACTGGCGCTGGAAGGCCGCAGATCGAATTGCAAGCATCGCGCAGGAACGAGTTGGACTTCAGGATGTATGGTACCCGTCGATGCAGGGAATTACATCGCGTCCTGAACTGCAGCGTGCGAACGTTGTGAACTTCCAAAATCTGCACGGCCGTTTTTTCTCCATTCCCACAATTGGAAAAGTGAGCAGGTTCAGGCCTGCGGTGTGGACACTTCACGATATGTGGTCGTTCACCGGCCATTGCGTGTACGCCTACGAAAATGAAAAGTGGATGACCGGCTGCGGCGATTGCCCGATCCTGCACTCCGATCATCTGCCCCTGCGATATGACACGACAGCGTTTCACTGGCGTCTACGGAAAAAAGTGTATTCGAAGACCCGCATTCATATAGTGGCACCTTCGCGATGGATGCAGGGAATGGCAAGCCGAAGTCCATTGTTCGGGAATTTTACCGTCCATCTCATTCCTTATGGCATCGACACCTTACAGTTCAGGCCCGTCGACAAGCAGATTGCGCGCACCAGTCTAAACCTTCCGCTCGACAGGCAGTACCTGCTGTTTACCGCGCACGCCGTGCGCGACAATCCGCGAAAGGGTTTCGCCTATCTCGAGGCAGCACTCGCCCAGATTGATCGGCACGATTTTCCGAAGCTGGAGCTCCTCACAATGGGAGAGCTCGGGCCCTCTGACACGAGCATTGCCGGATTTCCTGTCAGGTCGCTCGGGTTCGTGAACGACGATACCCTCCTTTCATTAGTGCATTCCGCCGCGGATGTTCTTGCCGCGCCGTCCATCGCTGATAACTTGCCTTTGACCATTATGGAGAGCATGGCGTCAGGAACGCCGGTTGTCGCCTTCGATTCCGGTGGAGTTTCGGACCTGATTCGCGATGGGGTCACGGGCCTGCTAGCTCCCGCCACCGACTCCACGGCGCTGGCAGTTTCTCTCCGGGAGATTTTGGGCAATAGCGACCTTCGGGAAAGACTCCGCCGGAACGCCGTCGCTACTATAGAATCGGAGTTTGCAATTGGACATGTGGCCGGTCGATATTCCAATCTGTACGACGAAGTGATTTCCGAATTCAACCATCATCAATAGACCAGTTTGCGCCAGGTTCTTGTAGCACAGGGAAAGGTTTCTGTTCACGATGTCCCGGCACCGGTAGTGGAGCCGGGGACGGTTCTCGTGCGTGTAACCCATTCCTGCATTTCTATCGGTACGGAGCTGAGTGGCGTCAGGGCCAGCGCATTGCCACTGTGGAAGCGGGCCATGAGGCAGCCCGATAAAGTGAAATCCGTGCTACGAGATGTGCGCTCCAACGGTCTCCGCCAGACGTGGGAAAAAATCGAGACGACCGTCAGCGCGCCCCAGCCTACAGGCTACTCGGCGGTAGGGACGGTGCTGGAAGTCGGAGAGGGAGTCACTGACCTCGTTCCGGGCGAACGGGTCGGCTGCGCAGGCGCCCAGTTCGCTCATCATGCCGACGTGATTCGAGTTCCGCGCAATCTCGTAGTGCCTGTCCCTGATGGCGTTCCCAGCGATGAAGCGAGCACGCTTACACTGGGCGCAATTGCAATGCAGGGTGTTAGACGCGCGACTCCGACGCTCGGAGAAAACTTCGTTGTAGTCGGGCTCGGTGTGCTTGGACAGCTGACGACACAGCTCCTCGCCGCCAACGGGTGTCGTGCAATTGGACTGGATGTTGACCGGTCACGCGTTGACCGTGCACTCGGCCTCGGTATGTACGCCGGCGTGCACCATGATGACGGGGACGTAGCCGAGCAAGTCGCGCGTGTAACCGACGGGCTTGGGGCAGACGGCGTAATAATTACGGCGGCTTCGCCGTCGAGCGAGCTCGTATCACTTGCATTCAGGATGTGCCGCAAGAAGGGACGAGTCGTGATCGTCGGCGACGTCGGGCTCGACTTGAATCGTGCCGATTTCTATGCGAAGGAAATCGACCTGCTGATCTCGAGCTCGTACGGGCCGGGCCGTTATGACCGCGCGTACGAGGAGCGCGGACTCGACTACCCTGCGGCCTACGTGCGCTGGACTGAAAATCGAAACCTGAGTGAGTTCCTCCGCCTGCTGGCCGATGAAAAAATTCAGGTCAAACCGCTCATATCGGACAGTTACAAAATCGACGACGCTGAAAAAGCGTACGCCGCTTTGCAGGCGGATCCGTCATCGCGCATGATCGTACTCCTGGAATATCCGGAAACAGCGAACGACCAGAAGCGACTTGTAGAGAATCCGCGTAGTCCGGCGAGGGCACGCTCCGGCAAAGTGCGCGTCGGGCTGATAGGCGCCGGGGGCTTCGCCAAAGCGGTGCATCTGCCGAACATGCGTGCTCTGTCCGACCTTTTTGAGCTTCACGCTGTCGCAAGTCGGACGGGCCACAATGCAACGGCGACTGCAAATGCATTTGGCGCTCGCTACTCCACGACTGAAGATCAGCGAATCATTGAAGATCCCGATATCGACGCAGTGATTATCGCGACGAGACACGATCAGCACGCGAGACTGACGCTGGCTGCACTAGAGGCGGGGAAGCATGTCCTTTGTGAGAAGCCCCTTGGTGTTTCGCGGGCCGAGCTCGCATCGATCGAGGCGTTCTACGCGGGGAATAGCCAGGGAACCGCGCCTATCCTTTTGACTGGATTCAATCGCCGCTTCTCGGTGTACGGGCGCGCTCTCTCAACCATGCTTAGCGCGCGTACGAGTCCGGCGATGTTCCAGTACCGCATGAACGCAGGCCGAATCCCCAACGACAGCTGGCTGCACGCCGCTGAAGGTGGCGGAAGAAACATTGGCGAAGCGTCGCACATTTACGACTTCTTCACGTTTCTCACCGGATCGCGTGTGAAGGAAGTTTCTTCGGCAAGCGTGCAGGCAGGCGAAGGACATTATCGGAGCGACGACAATTTTACGGCGACGATGACCTTCGATGACGGGTCGGTCGCCACGCTCGCGTACACGGCGATGGGCGCGTCGGACTATCCGAAAGAGTCTCTTGACGTGTTTTACGACGGCAAGGTTGCAACCCTGGTGGATTACAAGGAACTGTCGGTCGCCGGGGCGAAAGTCGCCAGGGTCAGTACCGCCGGCTCGAGCAAGGGTCAGCGCGAGGAGCTTGAGGCTTTCGGTCGGGCAATACGCGACGGAAGTGGTTGGCCAAGTCCCCTCTGGCAGCAGCTTCAGGCGATGGAAATCGCATTCAGGGTGGAAGAGGGTTTCACCCGCTAAATTGCAGGGAAGATGAGCTCACTAAAAACAAGCAGCGCCGCGGTCCCCCTTAACGATGAAGTAAGGGAATTCTGGGAGCGCGAGCCATGTGGTACTGGAACTGAGATTGTGCAGGACCTGACGCCACTTACGCGTGAATGGTTCGAGCAGGTCGAAAGCCATCGTTATCACGTCGAACCTTTCATCCATTCGATCGCGCAGTTTACCCGCCATCACGGAAAGAAAGTGCTGGAGGTCGGTGTGGGAGCGGGCACCGATCATCTCCAGTGGAAGCGCGCTGGGACAGACCTGTATGGAGTGGACCTCACGCAGGCCGCGATCGATACCACTCGCGCACGGTTCGCGACTTACGGCTTCGATGCAAACCTGCAGCGCATCGACGCCGAGAAGCTCCCTTTCGAAGACAACACATTCGACATCGTGTATTCGTGGGGCGTGATTCATCACTCAGAGCGCCCTGACCTGATTTTCAATGAAGTGAAGCGAGTGCTGCGTCCGGGCGGTGTTTTCATTGGAATGCTTTACGGCCGGCGGTCACCGCTTGTGGTGAAGCTTTGGATCAGGCACGCGCTGTTCAAGGGGAAACCGTGGCGGTCGGCGGCAGATGTAGTATGGAACCACATGGAAAGCATTGGCACAAAGTCTTACACTGAGAGCGAAGTCAGGGCGCTGCTCGGAATGTTTTCTGATGTGGAGCAGATACCGGTGATCACCACGTACGACACCGCGCGCATTCCCAGGTTCATCAGTCGTTTCTTCCCCGACTCTTGGGGATGGTTCATCGGAATCCGAGCGACGAAATAAATGTGCGGAATAACCGGAGCACTCCGATTCAAGGGGAGCTCTTTCCGCATCACTGACTCGTACATCGATGCGATGCGGGATACGATGGCGCATCGCGGTCCTGACGGCGTCGGCCACTGGGTGTCACCCGAAGGTGATGTCGGACTTGGATTTCGCCGGCTCGCCATCATCGACCTTTCAGAAGCTGCAAACCAGCCGCTTTCGAATGAAGACGAGACCCTGTGGATTGTGTTCAATGGCGAGATCTACAATCACGCTGAGTTGAGAGCAGAGCTCTCGCAGAGCGGTCGCCACAAGTGGAAAACAGATCACTCCGATTCGGAAATGATCCTTCACGCATTCGAGGAGTGGGGAATCGACTGCCTGCACCGGTTCCGCGGAATGTTTGGAATGGCGCTCTGGGATGTTCGGAAGCGCGAGATGTGGCTCGTGCGGGATCGCATGGGAGTAAAGCCGGTTTACTACAGCACGAACGCTGGAAGGCTGACGTTCGCGTCGGAGATCAAGGCGCTCCTCAAGGATCCGGATCAGCGCCGTGAAGTGAATGAAGATGCCTTGTACCACTATCTCTCTTTCCTTACGACGCCAGCTCCCGACACACTCTTCAA
>JANLYJ010000254.1:0-3523 GCA_031365555.1 Gemmatimonadaceae bacterium
CATTCATCCACACCCCGAAGACGATCCGCAGGAGCGTGAGCGCGCTCGCCCGTTCATGGAAAAACTGCGGGCATTCATGGAGCGCGTGGATTCGGACGAGATAGACCGCACCGGCGAGATTCCGGAAGAACTGGTCCAGGAGCTTCGCGACATGGGCGCTTTTGGAATCAAGATTCCGAAAGAGTATGGCGGTCTCGGCCTGTCGCAAATGTCATATATCCGGGCAATGCAGCTGGTGACTTCGAAGGATGGCTCGCTCACTGCGTTGCTCTCGGCGAGCCAATCCATCGGTGTACCGCAGCCACTCAAGCTTTTCGGAACCGATGAACAGAAGAAGAAGTTTTTCCCGCGTCTCGCAAAGGGTGCGATATCCGCTTTTGCCCTGACTGAAACAGATGCAGGGTCGGATCCCGCAAATCTTCGCACGACGGCTACGCCCAGTGATGACGGCTCACATTTCATCCTGAATGGCGAAAAGCTCTGGTGCACCAACGGCACCCGGGCCGAGTTGTTTGTTGTGATGGCGCGCACTCCGGACACGATCGTTAACGGGAAGAATAAGAAACAGATCACCGCATTCATCGTCGAAGCGAGCTCGCCCGGCGTTGAAGTGGTGCATCGCCTTCGCTTCATGGGCCTCAAGGCAATCGAGAACGGGGTGATCCGGTTCACGAATGTCCGCGTGCCGCGTGAAAATATTCTTTGGGGCGAAGGCAAGGGATTGAAACTCGCGCTCGTCACACTGAACACGGGGCGTCTTACCCTGCCGGCGGGCTGCGCAGGTGCGGGGAAGCAGATGCTGCGCGTCGCCAGGAATTGGGCGAACGAAAGAGTTCAGTGGGGACAGCCGATCGGGAAGCATGAAGCCGTTGCCAGAAAAATTGCGCGCATAGCTGCGGACACGTTTGCAATGGAAGCGATTGCCGAGCTCGCCACGGCGCTGTACGAGAAGGGCGGCTATGACATTCGCCTCGAAGCAGCAATTGCGAAGTTGTACAACTCCGAGGCTGGCTGGCGCATCGTTGACGACACTCTCCAAATCAGGGGTGGCCGCGGATACGAGATGGCAGAGTCCCTGGAGCGACGCGGGGAACAGCCGATTCCGATCGAGCGTGCAATGCGCGATTTCCGCATCAACCTGATATTCGAAGGCAGCTCCGAGATCATGCGCCTTTTCATAGCACGTGAGGCAGTGGATCATCATTTCCGGCTTGCATTCGACATGGTGAAACCGGGCGCGACAATGAAACAGCGCATGACGGCTGCGGGCCGTTCAATTCCGTTCTACGCGACCTGGTATCCGACGCGCTGGCTGAACGCCGGTCGCCTGGAGCGGTTCAGCGAGTTCGGAAAACTTGCGCGTCACATGCGTTACATCGAGCGCGCAACCAGACACCTTGGCCGCGCAATTTTCCATGCCATGGTCCGCTATGGTCCAAAGCTCGAACGCCGTCAGATGGTCCTGTTTCGCGCGGTTGACATTGGTGCAGAACTCTTCGCCATGTCAGCATCGTGCGTTCGCGCCCAGATGCTCAAGGCGAATGGCCAGCCACAGGCAGTCGCCCTTGCTGATGCATTTTGCGCCGAGGCGAGACAGAGAATTTCATATCTCTTCAAGCATCTGCACAATGAGAACGACAAGCAGCTATATAAGCTTGCTCGCGCGGTCCTCGCCGGTGAACACGCATGGTTGGAACAGGGAATCGTGGACGCTGTGTCTACGCATGCACAAGAAAAAAGCGGCGCCTCAAAAGAGGCGCCGCTTCTCGCGGTTTCAGCTTAACGCACTTTAAGCCGCTGAGGTCGCTACAGCATCTCCCTTGGCGGTGAGCCCGAAGTAGAGAAGTGCAACAGCGAGAACAACGTGAAGCCAGCGATCGTTTCCGCCGAGCGGGACGAGGCCGAATCCGTCTGGTGCGACAAATCCGAGAATGGCGAGCACAAGATAGATAGCTCCCGCCATCGTCCCGTATGACTTGGCGCCGGACCAGCTTCTGGCTGCTGCAAGTCCCCAGAGTCCAAACAGAAGATGCACGACGTTGTGCAGAAGGTTGACCGGGAACATTCCCAGCATCATTCCGGGCGCCGTTGCGTCCATGCTCATTCCGCCGGGCGTAATAAATCCGACGATGGCAACGAGTATGAAAACAATTCCAAAGATCTGAGCTACCCTTTGAACCGTTGTCATTTAATTCTCCAGTGAGGGGGGGGAGCGGGGTACCGGGTCTAAGGTAGAGCCGATTTTCCGAATTCGCTACAACAAAGCGGATGCTGCAATCCATCTGTTTGTTACGCTACAAAAGCGTTCCGCGCAGTATGAGGAGTGCGACTGTGAAATAGATGCTCAGTCCCGTGACATCGACAAGTGTTGCAACGAACGGGGCCGATGCGCTGGCGGGATCGAATCCGATTCGCTTCAGGAGAAATGGAAGCATCGAACCGGCGAGCGATCCGAATGTGACGATGCCGGTAAGTGCAGCAGCGATTGTTATCGCGAGAATGAAATAGTGCGGCCCGTAGTCAAACAAGCCCGTACGCTGCCACACGAGAATTCTGATGAAGCCAATGCTGCCAAGTATGGCCCCAAGAATTATCCCCGAAGGCAGCTCTCGCATGGCCACACGCCACCAGTCACGCAGACGGACTTCGCCCAGTGCCATTGCACGAATTATAAGAGAAGTAGCCTGGGAGCCTGAGTTTCCGCCGGAGCTCATGATCAGCGGAATGAAAAGCGTAAGTACGATTGCCTTCTGAAGTTCCATCTCAAAATGCTGCATCGCAGATGCAGTGAGCATTTCTCCCAGGAAAAGAACTCCCAGCCAGGGCGCTCGTTTGCGAATCATCCCCCAAATCGAGATCGACATATACGGTTCATCGAGTGCCTCCATTCCACCGAACTTCTGCGAATCTTCGGTGTGCTCTTCAACCAGCGCGTCAATGACGTCATCGACAGTGACCACGCCGAGAATGTGCATCGTTTCGTCGACAACCGGGATTGCAACAAGGTCATAATTCTGCGTGAGCTGCGCGACAGTTTCACGATCCGCATCGGGCAGCACGGACACAACTTCCCCCCAGGCGACGTCGGACACTTTTGCGCCTTCGGGCGCGGCAAGCAACTCGCGCAGCGACATCACTCCCTGCACACGACCTTGCGTGTCTGTAGCGTAAATGTTGTACATCGCTTCCCGCCGTCCGCCTCTCGCAATTCGCCTGACGCCAGCGAGGGCATCTTCTACCGTCATGTCCTCCGGTACCGATACGAACTCTGTCGTCATCAGGCCACCGGCGGAATCCGGTTCGTAAGCAAGGAGCCGCTCTGTCTCCTGCCGGGCAGCTGCCGGAATCTCGGAAAGAATTTCGTCGATGCTTTCGTCTTCGAGCTCCTCGAGCGCATCGGCACGATCGTCCGGATTCATCTCCGTAACGAGCGCTGCTGCTTCGCGCGGAGTCATCTCCTCGAGAAGCTCTGTGCGAAGGTCCTCGTCGAGGTATTCGAGCACGTCGGCGGCGCGTGCTGCGG
>JANLYJ010000256.1:0-2685 GCA_031365555.1 Gemmatimonadaceae bacterium
AGAAGCTGGACGCAAGTCGCTCGCAGAGCTCGATCTGGTCGAGTCAGGCTCGCTCGACATTGGTGAGTTGAAAACGCGTGAAAGGGCCGCCGTCGAAAAGCTCGGAGCGCATGCGTCGAAGCTTTCCGCGACCAGAAAAACTGCTGCCGCCAAACTTTCCAAGTCGGTTGACGCGATTCTTCCCGACCTCGGAATGGGTGACGGCAAGTTTTCTGTACGGTTCGTCCCTCGAAATGAGATCGGCGCCAGCGGCGCCGAAGACGTAGAGTTTCTTGTGACCCTCAACGTCGGTCACGATGCGAGACCCCTGGCGAAAGTGGCGTCGGGCGGTGAGCTGTCACGCGTCATGCTTGCACTCAAGACCATTCTCGCTCGCGCTGACGAAGTGCCGACGCTGATTTTCGATGAAGTTGATGCCGGTATTGGCGGAAAGGTCGGGCTGCAGGTGGGCGACATGCTTCGTAAAGTTGCCGAGCATCATCAGGTGTTCGCGATATCACACCTTCCGCAAATCGCCGCGCGCGCACACCATCACATGGTAGTGGCGAAAGCCGCGACGACGGGCGTCACATCCGCAGACATCGCGATACTCGCAGGGAAGGATCGGGTAACGGAAATCGCGCGAATGCTCGGCGGCGATCCGGAAAGCAAAGTGAGTCAGGCGCATGCGAAGGAGCTTTTGAGCTCCGCCGCTGCCTAGCTATCGCCTCGCGAAGATCCTGATTCGAAATTCGTCGCTGAAACTCTTCGGCTGGAATCCGCTGCCACTGATACTCTGCGAGTGAAAGAAAGAAGCCTCGAGAGGGAAACGCGGACCGGCCGTTCGCGAATCGGAAATGTTGGAGAATGAGACACCCGCACCAATTCGATGGTCGATTGCGTCACCGAGAGAGTGAGCCTGGTAGTGGGCCCCTAGCGACATCCATCGGTCGAACAGATAACCTGGAGTCAGGGCGAAGTTGAATCCGGTCACGCTGCTGTCGGACAGTCCGAACACGCCGGATCCGGAAGCGGTCATGTAGACGCGCTTCGAAATAAATAGGTCAGCAATTCCGCCGACCTCGGCTCTCGACGATCCCTGTCCGGCCACGAGCGGGAGCAACTCGCCCGGTGAAGGCTTGCCGCCTGTCGGGAAGAAGACGCGACCAAATCCGGCCGCGCGAATCCTGTCAGTGTCGGTGATCCGGAATTTCGCTGCAACGCTTATGTCGCCAAGCCGGGTGAGAGTGCGAAATGCTGGAAGTGTTCCGCCCGGCCCGTAGGATGGGTTCGCGAGAAAATCCCTGTACTGTCCACCAGTGATTGGCACTGCAGCTGGTGTGATCGACGTACCCGTGACGGTCGTGATTCCAAAATCGCGATAGGATGCAGCCACGGCGGCAATCCGCGATGTGATGGCCGCATGCGTCGTGGTGGAAGCAAGCGGAACGAAGGGTGAAGTGGCGAGCGCCAGTATTCCGCTCGACAACGATGCAGAGCTCGCGACAAGTGCCTGCGCCTCGCTGCGCCGCGAATTAATGGTCGTGCACTGTGAGGCAGTGCTGCCGAGACATGAAGTGAGCTGGGAGTTTAGTGCAGCACGTGCGCGCGCAATCTGATTCCCCAGCGCAGTGTCCGCCGCGAATGCAGCAGCGGATGTAAGTGCGGGATTGGCACCCACGTTGGCGCTGCCAATTTGAGAGTTTGCCGAGATACGTGCGGTTGCCTCGACACGAACGAAAGGCACTTCGGCGGATATCATCAACCTGCCTGGAAGGCCGAGATCGAAGAGAAGGGAAGTGCTTCCAGATCTGTGGGTGGCCTGCACTTCAGTCGCGCCCAGGGAAAGCGTGAACGCATTCTGACTGCTTACGGAGCGCACCGCGATCTCATTATTCGCCAGCGCTGGAAACGCCGTGGTGCCTGCGTTCGCGAAGGAGAACCGCGATCCATACGAAGCGACGCCGCCGTCTGGGGTGTACACCTGGTCGTAGAACTCCCATGCACCGCGGATCCCGGTGCGGATTTGTCCGGATTTGAGCACGAGTGCGTCGTCCGAGAATGGCAACGACCGCTGGGCCTGAAGGAGCACGGGAAGGGCAACCAGCGCCCCGACGACAATTTTCGCTCGAACTCCTTGCATCAACCAACCCTCGAAGACCCACATGAGAGTGAACCGCGTGACGTCAATCTAGTAGGAGGAGACGCAAATGTACTGGCGGCGCTTCAGGTCTAGATGGAGGTTGCTTTCACCGAGGTGGAAGGCGTGTGATGGGTATCAACCATCCTCGCGCAGGAATTTTGCGCGTTGATTGACTTTCAGTCCGGCTTGAATTGGATGAGCGTCGGACCACCGAATCAGTGAGAAATGTTGCGGAGCTGCGAGGCACCAGTCCTCGCACCTGTCTTGCGCAGCCAGCGAAACGCCCTCTTCCTCGGCAAGTTCCGCGGGGGTTCGGTGTCCGTGGCGCGGATGTGGTTCGCAGGAATGTTCCATGAGTGTAACCTGCCTGCTGCAGCGGTCGCAGTCTGTCGGGAGTTGCGCTACAGGTCCCAGGTCTTTCCCCTACACGTCAGCACAAGACTGTACCGTGCCCCTGTCCTTCCTACGAAAACGATGCTCGGGCCCAGACTCGAACTGGGACTCCCTTGCGGGAAAGGGATTTTAAGTCCCTCGCGTCTACCCGTTTCGCCACCCGAGCATAG
>JANLYJ010000309.1:0-4711 GCA_031365555.1 Gemmatimonadaceae bacterium
TTCAATGGAACCGGGGCAAATGTCCTGAGCCTGGAAAGCGCACTCCGCCCCCACCAGTCAGTGATCACCCCCGTGAGTGCCCACATCAACGTAGATGAATGTGGCGCTCCAGAGAGATACATCGGCTGCAAGGTGCAAACAGTTCGAACCAGTGATGGGAAGCTCACAAGGGAGCTGATCGAGCCGCTGATGCATGTGATTGGGAATGAACACCACAGTCAGCCGGGTGCGCTGTCGATCACGCAGTCAACTGAGTATGGAACGGTCTACACGCCTGACGAAATCGCGCTCCTCTCAGAGTTCGCGCATCGTCATGGGATGTTCCTGCACATGGATGGAGCCCGTATTTCCAACGCCGCAGCTGCACTCGACGTTCCGCTGCGGGCGTTAACCACTGATGTCGGCGTAGATATCCTGTCCTTTGGCGGCACGAAGAACGGTGTGATGTTCGGAGAGGCGGTTGTGTTCCTGAATCCGAAACTGGCCGAAGGCTTCAAGTTCCGGCGGAAGCAGGGGATGCAGCTCGCGTCGAAAATGCGATTCGTGTCTGCACAGTTCGAAGCTTTACTGACTGCTGATCTCTGGCTCAGGAGCGCTCGTCATGCGAACTCGATGGCCCGGCTGCTCGAGACGGAGCTCCGCGGGATTCCTGGTGTGAAGATCACTCAGCCGGTGCAGGCGAACGGAGTATTTGCGATTTTCCCGCGTGAGCACATTGGGGCACTGCAGGAGAAGTATTTCTTCTTCGTCTGGGACGAAGGGATTTCAGAGTGTCGGTTGATGTGTTCGTTCGATACTACTGAAGATGATATTCGGGGGTTTGGTGGGCACGTGAGGTCGGTGCTTCAAGGGTAAAACCAACTGCGTTGCCGCAGAGACCTCAGAACAACATTGACAGGTCGTTCCCAAACCTTTTTGATGAGAACAACCCGTGGTGCCCACGCGCAGTTCCCCGTAAAAACCTGCGCAAAGAACTGATATGTCGTTCTGAGGTCTCTGTGGCAACGCAGTTGTACTACGCTAGAACAAACGAACGAGCCCAAAGAAAACAGCAGCACCACCAATAATCACAGCAAACGGAGCAAGCGCTTTCGCTGCGCCGCTAAAGTCATCTCCAACTTTTGGAACTGTGACCAGAGCATTGGCGCCGAGGATCACGCCACCGAGGAGCAGGACGACTCCGAGAAGCGAGAAGATGTGAAAGAGACCCCAGCATAGCGCGAGGATTCCGATCACCGTCTGGTAAGGACGCAGTGCGCGAACGAGTCGGTCTCCACCGCTGAACTTTCCAAGCGAGTCAGCCAGCAGCAGTGCTCCGGCCAACAGTGCGATCAATGCGCCAATCATGGTTTCTCCTTTTGTGTACTATAAAAATCGGGGCTCGACGCCCCTTTAGCCAGACTAACGAGCGGAAGGCAGCCGAAGTTTCGCGACGGCCACGATAATCTCGGCGGCTCCCTGGATTCCCAGCCAATCGGTGTTCACCGCCAAATGGTAGTTCTCATGCGACTTCCAGTTTCGGTTCCAGTTGGCCCGGACATACTTCTCGCGATTCGTGTTGGTCTCGTCCACCAGCTTTTCGGCGTCTGCCCGATTCAGCTTATCCCGCTCCATCGACCGTTTAATAAGCGCTGCACGCGACGCGTAACAGAAGACGTGGAGCGCATCGCTCCGCTCGGCCAGCATGCTCTGAGCCCCTCTGCCCACCACGACAACGGGTCCAGCCGAAACTGCTTCGTCCAGAACGTGCTGCGTTACCTCGAGAAGCTGTTCGTCAGTCGCGGGGCGCGACGCTGCAGCCATTGGCGAGAGCCATTCCTGCGAGCCGAGCGCGAGGGTCGATGCAATCCGCTCGGCGAGTGAAGAAACCCGCTCTTCGCGCGCCGCTACTTCGGCCGCGGAGAGTCCGAGCCTCGATGCGACTTCATCGACGACTGCGTTGTCCAGCAAAGTCCATTTGAGGATGCCTGCAACCTTCTCGGCGACTTCCGATCCGCCTGACCCATAGAGCCGCGAGATCGTGATGATTGCCACCTGTCAGTCCCCGAAGCGCGGGCGACGTTTTTCTTCGTGCGCGCGGCCATATAGACCTGCATCCGAGCGTGAGATTCGTCTTCGCGCAACAAGCGACTCGAGCACGAGCTCACACGCGCCTGCGAGCACCGGATAGTCGCCCGGATCAGCAAGCTCGCTGTCTTTGACGACCTGCATGAGGGAAGGCACGACGTCGAAACCACGGACGACTGCTTCCGCAGAAGCGTCGTCAGTTACCTGAAGCGCACCGCCTTCATCGAACCAGATAACGATCTCGTCTGTGTTGATGCCGATCCCGTGATCGTGATATGTCGCATCGGCCGCACGTCTGATCAGCTCACGCGCGATGACGTGACCGCCAATGAGCTCGCCTTCGTATTCCAGCTCGATCTTTCCTGTAATCGCGGGAAGAGCGGCATACACGTCCGCGATGCGAGGGACAATTTCCTTCTCGCCGAGCTGGATGGCGCGACGTTCGGCGTTGGAGATGACGTTCTCCATGACGGTAATCGGCATTCGCTGTGACACGCCGGATTTCCTGTCGATGCGTTTGTCGGTGCGTGCTTCAAATGCAATCCGCTCGATCAGTTCGGCGATGAATTCAGGCACGCGCACCGGAGCGCTGGAACGTTTGGTCCAAGCTTCGTGCTCGGTGATTTCCATCCCGATCTCGATCGTATCCGGGTAGTGCGTCATTACTTCGCTGCCGATACGATCCTTGAGCGGTGTGATGATCTTGCCGCGGGCAGTGTAGTCTTCCGGGTTTGCGGTGAAGCAGAGGAGAACATCGAGCGGCAGACGCACTGGATATCCTTTGATCTGTACATCGCCTTCCTGCATGATATTGAAGAGACTGACCTGAACCTTTCCGGCGAGATCGGGAAGCTCGTTGAGCGCAAAAATTCCGCGGTTTGCGCGCGGGAGCATTCCGTAGTGCATCGTGAGCTCGTCGGCGAGAACGTGTCCGCCGCGGGCAGCACGGATTGGATCCAGGTCACCGATGATGTCACCGACTGTGACGTCGGGAGTCGCGAGCTTTTCGACGTACCGACTGGACGGATCGAGCCAGGCAATTGGGGTATCGTCGCCTGCTTCCTTCAGCAGATTGCGCGCGTATTTGGAAATGGGCGCAAATGGATTGTCGTTCAGCTCGCTGCCGGAAATAGCTGGAATTGCATCATCGAGCAGTGAAACGAGTGAGCGGAGAATTCGGGATTTGGCCTGTCCGCGCAGTCCCAGCAAAATGAAGTTGTGGCGGCTGAGAACTGCGTTGACGATCTGCGGCATTACTGTGTCTTCGTAGCCGACCACACCAGGAAAGAGGGGCTCGCCAGACGAAAGTTTTGCAATCAGGTTGGACCGGAGCTCGTCTTTTACCGACCGGGTTTGATTGTCGGGAGTTCCCCAGGGGGAGCGCTTGAGTTCACCAAATGTTTGGGGGAATTTCGGCAACTTTTCTCCGGCAGTAGGGGGCAGTGCAGTTAATCTACGGAGGGGGCGGTCCGTCCTCCAACCGGTCGAGATTCTTAAACTTCCCTTACAACTGTTTTGTTGACTCGCCCTTGGCCAAACGTAACTTGAGTACGCGCCAACGAGCACCTATGTGCACGGACAGGCGATTAACCGATCTGCCCCCTTAAGGAGACTGTACATGAAGCGCTTGGCACTCGTAGCCGCGATCCTCGCCGTAACGGCTTGCACCGCAAAGAAAGACGACGCAGCAGCAACCGATACCGCAGCGCCAGCAATGGCACCGGCACCGGCAGCAATGGACACCGGTATGGCAATGACGGATTCCATGAAGAAAGATTCGGCCATGAAGATGGATTCGACCAAGAAGTAAGCTTTACTTCTTGGTTTTTTTTACGGAAGGGCGCGACTAAACAGTCGCGCCCTTTTCGTTTGCCAACACCTGGACCGTACAAGACCCGCCTTCCCACTTCGCCTCGAGACTGGTCCCCACTGCGACCTCTCGCCTCACCATCGCAATCCCAATTCCGCCCTGCCTTGGCGAGATAGCTGTGCTCCTCAGCTCGCCCACCGGCTGACCATCGTCGTCGATCAGCTGGGCGCCAAGCGGAGGTGGCGCACCGCAAAGGAATTTCACTTTGCGAAGAAACCGGTTCACGCGTCCGCGAAAGTGAATTCGTGCGACAGTCTCCTGACCGACGTAGCAGCCCTTTGTATATGAGATAGCGCCGAGCTCGTCGAAGTTGGCTTCCTGCGGGAGTGTGGACTCGTTCATGTCCACACCCCACTCGGGCCGTCCCGCCTCGATTCGCAGTGTCTGCCATAGCGCGGCACTTCCATGAACCGCACCAAAACGAAGCAGAGACCGTGTGAACTCTTCGTGCAGACTCGCTGGGAAAATCAATGAATATGATTCAGTGTCGAGATCGGGCATCCGCGCGACCATCGCAAAACGGTCGTCATCATCCGGGGCCGATGCGAGGATATCGTCGTGCCTGAATCTCAGGTGCGCAAAGGGCGGAAGTGCGCCAAGGGTTTCGCCGGGAACTCCGCTCATTCGGCTGGCAATGAGGCGCGCGCCATTTCCCGCGAGGGTCAGGTCTGCGGAGGTTTCGGTGATATCGCGATAGGCTGCAATTCGCGGGTTCACAAATTTCCGGATCATCTCGCGCAGACCGGGAGCAGCTTTGGCAGATGTGTCGAGCAG
>JANLYJ010000297.1:0-1639 GCA_031365555.1 Gemmatimonadaceae bacterium
TCAGGGTCCGAGTATTTGATCGCGTTGCTCACGTAGTTGGTGAGACAGAGTTCCACCACGGCGGCGTTGACATCGAGCGCGGGAATGTCTGGCGATATGCGCACGGCCACGTTCGCTGCCTGGGCAGCTTCGCGGACCTGGCGAACAGCCTCCTTGATCGCTTCGGGAAGCTGGACGTTCCGGTGCTGCCGAACATTTTCTGTCAGGCGCGCGATGGCCATGAGATTGGCGACAGTGTCCTGCATTGCCCGGGCGCGCTTGTGGATCATCTTGCTGAATTCTGCCACCTTTTCGGCGGGCATCTCCGGCATTGTAACAAGCAGATCTGAAGCGCCGAGGATGGTGCCGATGTCGTTCTTTATCTCATGTGAGATCGCGCGGTTGAATGCACGAAGGTGATCTTCGCGCTGCGCGACTTTCTTGTCGGCAAGCTGCAGATAGTGAACGGTGGTTGTCTGCTGAATGATCGAGATTGCACGGAACAGCCGGTGACCGCAGACGAGCAGCTGTCCCTTTTCGCAGGGTTGGGGAATTTCGTCCGCGGCGCGCGCAAGATAGGAGAAAAGAATTCCGCCGAGAATTTCGTATTCCTTCAGAATTTCATAGGCATCAAATCCCTGCGCATGCCTCAGAGCGCCGAGCTCCATGGCTTTTCCTACGAGCGGCATGTCGGTGCTTACTTCAGCGGCCGGATCTTCGAGATACTGGGCAATGCCTTCTACAAGAATCGGAACGTGATCGAGGAGATCGCCGGTCGGAAAAACATTGTTCGGATCCATATTGACCCGCTCGCTGATGCGACTAAGCCAGTGTGCGACGAGCTCGACCTTCGCTCCCCTAAGTCTGGTTGCCAGTTCCGCAGCCAGCGGGCAGTCGCTTTCCAGCGTGCTGTAGTCGTTCCAACTTTTGGCCTGCGTAGCTTTAACCAAGGGTCTCCGGATACCTCAGCAATAGTGCAATTCGAGGACCGTCATGGATGGCTCTGAGACTCCCGCAGCTGCATTCCGTCACGCTCAAGCTGAACAGTGACGTGTTCGATGCCAAACAGGCGCATTGCATCGTGCACATGCTCGAGAACGTGCTGGTGGGTGGATGGCTCGCGAACCACTGCGTGAACGCTCATTGCGACCATCTTGGGAGTTACGGACCAGACATGCAGGTCGTGGACGGACTCGATGTTGGGAATCGCTTCGAGCTGCTTCCGTACCGCATCGAGTGGAATGTGTTCAGGAGTGGATTCAAGCAGGATGTCCACCGCTTCGCGTACAAGCTTCCAGGCGCCGCGGATAATGAGCGCTGTGGTGACGAACGATGCGATAGGATCGGCTATGAGCCAGCCTGTGTAACTGATGAGAATCGCTGCAGCGACAGTGCCAACGGATGCCAGCATGTCACTAATGACGTGAAGATACGCACCGCGAACATTGACGCTCTCAGTCGATGCGCCATGCAGGATGCGCGCGGAAATCATGTTGACGATGAGACCGGCGACAGCAATCCAGAGCATAAGTCCGCCCTGGATCGGCTCGGGATTGTTGAGACGAATAACCGACTCCCACATGATCCACACCGAGATCAGGAGCAGCATGGCGCCGTTGAGAAACGCTGCCAGGATTTCCCATCTCAAATACCCGAAAGT
>JANLYJ010000331.1:0-2195 GCA_031365555.1 Gemmatimonadaceae bacterium
CCACGCTGCACGGCTCGCTCGCTGACGTGTTTGGAGTCGGCTTGTTCTTTACGGGGAAGAGCGGAATCGGAAAGTCCGAATGCGTGCTCGATCTCGTTGAACGAGGCCATCGCCTTGTGGCAGACGATCTCGTGATTGTGAGCCGTCGGGGAAATGATGTTCTTATCGGTCGTGGTCACGAGATGCAGCGGCACCACATGGAGATAAGGGGCGTCGGTCTGATCGACATTCCGTCGATCTTCGGCATACGTGCAGTGCGTCAGCAAAAAAGAATTGAAGTCGTAGTTGATCTCGAGGAGTGGAATCAGGACGCTGTGGTCGAGCGCACCGGCCTGGATACCGAGAGTAAGACCATTCTTGACGTAGACGTGCCGAGAATCACAGTGCCGCTCAACCCGGGCAAGAACATCACGGTGATCGCCGAGGTCATTGCGCTCAATCACTTGCTCCGCTACTCGGGTGTGAATACGGCTGAAGCTTTCAACAAGCGCCTGATCGGCAAGATGCAGATCGCTTCTGCCCAGAATCTTCAGGACTACCTGCAGGAAGATGTCGAGTAGCGACACGCCTGAGCCAATCGCCGGCATAGTCTGTGGCCACGGGACTTTCGCTGAAGGTCTCATTTCCGCCGTGGACCAGATCACCGGGAAGGGATCGATACTCCTGGGAATATCGAACAAGGAGTTCGGTGGCGAGCAGCTCGAGATGCACATACGGGAGGAGCTGAAGCGAACAGGTGCTGCAGCGCTATTCACCGATCTTCCCGCTGGAAGTGCAACGATAGCCGCGCGCCGCATACTGAGGAATACGCCCGGTGTTGTCCTTGTAACGGGAACGAACCTTGGTCTGCTACTCGACTTCGTATTTCATGCGCATGAAGGTGTCGCCACTGCTGCACGAGATGCTGCTGAACGTGGCAGGGCCTGCATAACAGTTTCTGAAGCTCCCTGATGCCGATCGATCTTTATCGCATTGACGATCGCCTCATTCACGGTCAGGTGGTAGTTGGCTGGGGTCAGCCGCTCAACACGGCGTTCATCATTCTGGTGGATGACGATGTCGCCACCTGCGACTGGGAGCGCGACCTGTACAGGATGGGTGTACCGCCCGAGATGGATATTCTGTTCGACACCGTGGAGTCTGCAGTGCAGAACCATGCGCGATACGCGGCCGACCCGCGTCCAGGTATCCTGGTGACAGGCGACATCAGCACAATGCGCCGGCTTACCACGGGAATTCCGGAAATTCGCGAAGTGAATGTTGGCGGCCTGCATCATCGCGCCGGCCGATTGGAAAGGCTTCGCTATGTGTTTCTTTCAGAAGACGAAGAGACTGAACTGCGCGACCTCGCTGCAACCGGCGTCGCGGTAACTGCGCAGGACGTTCCCGCGGCGCATCAGGTGTCGCTCGCCGAGATTCTTCACGAGCCTGCCGACGGCGGTTCACTCAAATGATGCTGTCACTGATCGATTTGCTGCCCGTCGCACTGCTTGGCGCTGTTTGCGGACTCGATGTTGTGAGTTTCCCGCAGGCGATGATATCTCGCCCGATTGTGTCGGCGACCGTTGGCGGTGGAATCGTAGGGAACCCAGTCGGGGGATTGCTGATTGGAGCTGTGCTGGAGCTGATCGCGCTCGAGACACTTCCATTTGGATCGTCGCGTTACCCGGAGTGGGGAAGTGCCGGCGTTGTAGGTGGCGCAATAATGGGACTGACTGTGCCGGACGCGAGCGGCGCGCTGCCAATTGCTGTGTTCTGCGCACTTGTCACTGCATACGTAAGTGGATCGAGCATGGTGCTGCACCGCAGACTCATCGCGCACAATGCTCATCGCAACAAGCGAGCTTTGGAAGCTGGGTCCGGTCGTGCTGTGCGCAGTGTTCAGCTGCAGGGACTCACCATGGATTTAGTCCGTGGGGGACTCGTCACGTTGATTGCATTCGGAATACTGACGCCATTGTCCCGCGCTCTGAATGCCATCTGGCACTCAAGTCCGGTCTACTCCCCTGCAGTAGTGCTGACCCTTGCAACCATTGTCGCAGCGAGCGCGCTGTACAAGATCTTTCACGGAATCCCCAGGGCTGCGATTCTATTCGCAGTCGGACTGCTTGGCGGAATCGGAATGCTGGTATTCGGATGAGCACGCCTTCAACGTCAATGCCATACGTACCGTACTCAACGAAGGCCGCGATCTT
>JANLYJ010000342.1:0-2360 GCA_031365555.1 Gemmatimonadaceae bacterium
CCACGACTTTCATGCGGGCGTTCTGCGATGCGCTCTCCTCGAACTCGAAATTCATCGCGCTATTTACTCCAGTGCAGCAGGAAGGTTTTGTGGATAAAATCGTGTGGCAATATATGACATCTTTCAACGCCGTATCAATACGCAACTTCAGGTTTTACGAGATTTCCCCGCCCTCGGAAAACAGGGGCTTTTCCACAATGGGAACCAAGCAAGAAATGTTAGTGACTTTTGAGGGCAGAAGCGCGTCACGGCTTTCCGGTGATACGCGTTTCCGGGCAAGTGGGCTCGCTAAAGAAAGTTTGCCCTCCGGGCGGGTTACACGTAGGACACGTAGGAAAAGCACGCAGGACACGTAGAACTGAAATAAAAAGGGGAACTACTCTCGACCCTCACAAGTCGTTGCAGTTCCCCCAAATAGTTGCAGTTGTATTTGTACTTCTACGCGAACCTACGTGTGTACTACGTGACCTACGTGCGAACCCTTAAAAGAAGTCCTGCAGCCAGTTCTTGAGTTTCTTCCCGAGATCATTCATCGCCGGCGAACCAATTTTCTTGCGATTGGATGACGAAGCGCCGCCGAGAACCATGCGATTGGCTCCATACAGCGCGAGTCCAACTACAGTCGAAAAGCGCGGGGCCTCAACAGCGTCGGTAAGACCACCAATCCGCTCTGCGGGCGAACCAATACGCACGCCGGTGCCGAAAGAATCAGCAGCGAGATCTGCGATTCCTTCCATCCCCGCCGCCCCGCCGGTCAGGACGATGCCCGCACTCAGGCGCGTTGCGTAGCCGGCTGCGTCGATGTTGCGACGGACCAGGTCGAACACTTCGTCCATTCTCTGGTGAATGATGTGCGCGAGTACCTGCCGAGGAATCTGTCGCTCGCCCTGAGCCACAGTGCTTGGCAGCTGCACAACGTCATTCGGGTCAACAAGCTGCTCATACGCGCAGCCGTATTTCTCCTTCAATCGCTCGGCGTCGGCCTGTGTCACTCCGATGCCATGCACCAGGTCGCTCGTGACATTGTTTCCGCCAAACGGAATCGTGCCCAGATGGCGGATCTTGCCCTCGTGAAACACGGCGATATCAGTTGTGCCAGCGCCCATTTCGATCAGCGCGACGCCCAGCTCCTTTTCATCTTCAGTGAGCACCGCAACAGAGCTGGCAAGCGGCTCCAGTACGAGCTCGCGGACGCGATAGCCCGCTTTCTCGACTGACTTCCGGAGATTCATTGCCGGCGAACTGCCGATGGTGATCAGATACATCTCAGTCTCGAGACGGGTACCGATCATTCCAATTGGATCCCGGATTCCCTGGTTCTTGTCTACGGAATATTCCTGGGGGATCGCATGAAGGAGCTCACGTTCCTGAGGGATCGACTGCGCACGCGCCACATCGTTCGCGCGTGTCACGTCCCATGCGGAAATCTCGTCGCCGTTCACTGCCACGACCCCGGTGCTCGTCATCGCGCGCACATGCTCGCCCGCGATGCCGGCATAAATCGAGTCGATCGGAGTCCCGGCCATGCGCTCTGCGTCCTGAATGGCCTTCTTGATCGACCTGGTAGTCTCTTCAATGTCCGACACGATGCCGCGGCGCATGCCGGTTGTCCTCGCCTGCCCGACACCGAGAATCTTGATGGTGACGTTGCGGTGCGAGTCGCTAATCGCTTCTGCGATTACCGCCGTTGTCTTGGCCGTTCCTATGTCGAGACCCGCGACGATGCGTTCCGGGTTCATTGAAGCCTTGCGATCACTTGATCGCGATAGCGTAAGTCAAGCTCTGCGACCTTTACCTGACGGCGTTTAAGGTCAGTTTCCACGGGAAAGATATCGGTCAAACGCGTAACGGTCACCCCCAGAGGCACTCGAACACGCAGGACCGATGATTCTGTCACCGTCGAATCTAATGCTGAACTGTCTGGCGGCGCAGAAGAACTTTTTCGCTCGCCCGAAGCCAGCAGGATCACGAACTCGTTCGGCGACGGCCGTGTGACCTCACTGATCCGCTCGAATATGAATGGATTGTAGGTCCTGATCCGCCCAAGCAGCGACAGAACAGCAGTGTCCACACTCGCGATGATCGGCAGATCCGGAGGAGTGACCCGGACATCGATTGGGAGCTCGCGGCCGGCCGAATCAAATGTCTGGAGCCCAGTCACGGTGGGAACAAGCGCTATCGGGAGGTTTTCCTGGACGTGAACTATCAGCTTGGAAGGAAGCTTCCTTTCAATAGACGCCCAGGTTACCTGCGGATGCGATTCCACCCGGTACCGAAAGGTCTCGGTCTCGCTCCAAATCGACCTGAGCGTGTCAACACGCATCCTCGCTGCAATCGTCGCCGGGTCGAGGAAGTGCGTC
>JANLYJ010000346.1:0-10469 GCA_031365555.1 Gemmatimonadaceae bacterium
CTGGTTGCCACCGACATCGCGCAGCGTGGACTGGATGTGTCGGGCATCACCCACGTCATCAACTACGATGTGCCGCAGCAGCCGGAAGACTATGTCCATCGCATTGGCCGGACAGGCCGGGCGGCTGCAACTGGCGATGCGTTCACGTTCATGTCACCCGACGAGATCGCAATGGTTCGCACCATCGAGCGCACAATCAATCAGCAGATCCCGCGCATATCAGTTCCTGGGTACGACTTCGGAACGTAGCTAGTGCCGCACGCGGCCAAGCCGCGATACAAACAGCGAGTCCACGGCTTTGCCGCGCTTGATGACAAGCGTAAGATTGCCGGCGCCGTAGCCCATTCCGCTCGCCGAGAAGGTGATGGAGGGGCGGGAAGTACTGAGCTTCACCTCGTGAATTTGTCCGAGGTTTCTTCTTAGAATTGTGTCGGATTTCACGCGCACATACATCGATGCGTTGGCTGTGTCTATATCAACCGTCGACTGGCCGGCGCTGCTAACTGCCGCAGACCTGGCCGAGGAAAAAATTGCAAAAGCGTCGGAGGAGGCGCCATGAACGGAGATGCTGTCAATGAAGTTTGCTGCTCTTGGAATGGAGACAGCGGTGAGGATGGCGATGAGGGTCAGGGTGAGAACGATGTCCAGGAGGGTAAAGCCAAGATGTGCGGCGCGTGGCGCCGCGCTGCGTTGCAGCGACTTCAACTGAGAAATGCCTCGGCGAGTGGCTATCGGCGTTTTTGGCTTGAGGCAGCCGGCTGAAGTTTCTTTTGAAAAGCGTGAAGCATTGGCCGAATGACTTTTATCTGACTGACGAGCGACAGAAAATCTGTGTCGTCGATAGCCTTAATGTCGCGCGCAATTATTAGGTGGTATTCCAACTCTGATAGAGATGCGATTGAATAGCCCAGGAACCGGCTGAACTCAGGTTCGGTCTTCTGTCCGCGTCCCTCAACGATGTTTGTCGGAATGGACATCGCAGCGCGGACGAGCTGATTTCGCAGAGACGAATGAGCGGCACCACGCATCCGCGTTGCAACACGATGCGCTTCGATAGCCATTGCATGAGATTGTTGCCAAACCTTCAATTTCTTGAAATCAGGCATTTGGAACGATCGCGGCGGCGTATTGCGATACCGGCATCAGACGCCGGCAGCCGCAAGCCAAAAGTGCCGCCAGCCAACAGCCGAGGCAGTTCTCCGTTGATCCCCCCTGCAACGCAGGGCGGCGCCCCGCGCCGCATATATTTCTTAAACAATGACCATCACCATCGAGTACTGCACCTATTGAAGCTACGAGCCCAGAGCGACCAGTTTGGCCGCCGAGCTCAGGAAGCACTACCCGGATGCCGACATCGAGCTGATCCCTTCCAAGGGCGGACGGTTCGAGGTGCATGCGGATGGAAAGCCGATCTTCGAGAAATCGAAGACTGGACGCCATGCTATTCCCGGGGAAGTACTCGAGAAGCTGCGCAAGGCAATTTGAGCATCACATGCGGATAGCAATTTCAACGGGCGGCGGAGACGCACCCGGACTCAATGCAGTAATTCGCGCGGCCGTGCTCTCCGCAGTCCGTCGTGGATGGGAAGTGCTTGGAATCAAGCGCGGTTATGCGGGCCTGCTCGGCGATGATCAGGTGATTTCGCTCAACGCTGATTCCGTTCGCGGCATCGGACACCTCGGTGGAACGATTCTGCGCACCACTAATCGCGGGAATCCATTTCACTACCCAGTCACTCGAAGTGACGGCAGCAGCGAGTTCATAGACCGGTCGGACGATCTGATCCGCGGCGCAAGTGAGCGAGGGATCGATGCGATCATCTCCATTGGCGGAGACGGTTCACTTGCCATCGCACAGAAGCTTTGCGACAAGGGCATGAAGATCATTGGTGTGCCGAAGACAATCGACAACGACGTCAGCGGAACTGTTACAACTTTCGGTTTCGATACAGCCGTGAACACTGCGGTCGAAGCGATCGACAAGCTGCACACGACCGCAGAATCGCATGATCGGGTGATCGTAATGGAAGTAATGGGGCGACATGCTGGATTCATTGCGCTGCACAGCGGACTCGCGGGCACTGCAGATGTAATTCTCCTTCCCGAAGTTCCATACGACATAGCCAAGGTTTGCGAAAAAGTGATGGCGCGTCATAACGCGGGCCGGCATTTCTCTATTTGCGTTGTCGCAGAAGGAGCCTGTCCCCGTGGCGCCGCGGCGCGCACACGCGGTAAGTCACTGCCTGGTGAAGCTCCGAGGCTCGGTGGGGTTGCCGAAGAGATCGCGGAACAGATTCAGGATCTCACCGGAAAAGAATGCCGATCTCTTGTGCTTGGGCATCTTCAGCGCGGTGGACAACCCACCAGCTACGACCGCCTGCTGGCCACACGGTTCGGCGGCGCAGCGGTAGAAGCGATCGAAGCTGGAAAGTGGGGGTATATGGTAGCACTGCAGACGCCGCACATTGTCTGCATTCCGATAGCAGACGCGTTGAAAGAGCCTAAGCGGGTGGACCTCACCCATGACACCGTAAGGACGGCTCGCGCGTTGGGCATTTCTTTCGGAGATTAGCTCAGCTGTTGGAACACGTGTCGCTGACGGAAAACACATGTCCATTGCAGTGGACATTTGATGGCTGAGAATAACGCGGAGCAGAATACTAACTTGTTACACAGCAACAGCTTATGGCGATTGGCCGTATATGGCACCCCTCGTGCGAACTGATACCACCATGCGAATCATCACTTTGGATAAAATGGATCGAGGAACCGCTTGGTTCCTGGGAATCGTTGCTCTTCTGTCGAGCTTGCTCGCGGTGAGTGTCGGTGCCCAGGGAACACCTGAGCAGCAGGATTCAGCTCAGCAGCGGTCGTCGGTACCAACCGGGTATGAGCCGCCGGCGGGGATGTGCCGAATTTGGATCAACAATGTTCCAGCGTCCCAGCAGCCGGCTCCTACTGATTGCGTGACAGCCGTTCGAAACCGTCCGGCAAACGCGCGCGTCATCTTCGGTGAAGACCTTCCAAAAAACTGGAAGGAAAAGAAACAGAAGAGTGATCGATCCAGAATACCAGAGAATCCAATCATCAGGAGAAACCATGAATAAGCTCGCAATCGCAATCGCCATGACCGCTGTTGGCGCAACCGCTGCTTCGGCGCAGATCATTAACCTGAATACCGGTGCATCAATTGTTACGGATCGCATTCAGGATGGAACGTGGCGTCGTGAAGGCAATACGGACATTTATGTTCGCACGCGAATCGATGCCAATGGCAATCGCGTTGTGGAACGTGCCCGCCGTGACGCGCTTGGGAATTACACGATCATCGATTCGCGGATATTGAACCGGAACGATGACAATCGTGGACGTACAGACAATACCTGGAAGCGCAGCGGCAACGAAAATCGCGTTTATGTTCGCACACGCGTTGATGCCAATGGCAATAGGATCATGGAAAAGGCCCGTCGCGATGCGAACGGCAATTTCGTGATCTTTGATACCAAAGTGCTCGGTAAGGGAAAGATCAGAAACGGCGATGACGATCGTGACGATGACGATCGTGACAATGATGGAATCTCCGATCGTGACGAGCGTCGTGACGGAAAAGAAGGAAAGTGGAAGAAGGACAAGGACGGGAAGAAGTGGGACAAGGCCATGAGCAAGGGTGAGAAGGGCAACAGGGGAAAAGGAAAGAACAAGTAGCTGATCGAACAGAAAAGGCCCCGGACTCAAAAGAGTTCGGGGCCTTTTTGTTGTATGTCAGGCACTCTCCGTGCATTTTGAACTTCAATGCATCGCCCCGTAATAGACAAATACCTTCCGCCCGATCGCGACGCCTTCGTCGCCGCGGAGCCACCCACAGGGCGGATCATCGTCATAGCGCCAACCCGCGCGGCCTGTGAGACTATCGAGCTGGCCATCGGGCTCCATATCGAGACGGTTCTCCAGAAACAGCATGGCGAGTACATCCGCGAGCTTGCAGCTGCCCGTAAAGGCTTCGGAATCGTCGCCGGCACTGGAACGGGCAAGACGCTCTCTATCCGTCCTATCGCTGAAACGATTCTCGGCACCACGGACCTGCGTGTTGGAGTTGTCAATCGCGAGCGTGAAGCAACTCCTGAAACACCCACATGGAATATCATCATCGTCACGACTGGTATCGCCCGACGCTGGTTCCAGGACGGCGATATTCTGCCGAGCGATACGCTCGTTGTTGACGAAATCCACCAGACGTCTGCAGAGCTCGAGCTTTGCCTGGCCCTCGGTAAGCGCGTCGGCTGCAGGTTCATCTGGCTTTCGGCTACGGTAGATCCGGCGTTTTACGCTCGATATCTGAATGCGGCTGCGGTGCTCGAGAGTTCGGCGTTCGATCCGAAGAAGGCAGCTGACGTAAAAGTCGTGCGTCGCGACCCGATGTCTTTTCTAGACGACAAGTTTCTGATGGCCGTTCAGAAGGAGAAACGCGGTGTCGGAATGTTTCTCCCGACACGCGCAAGCGTCGAAGCCGCCGCTGAAGTTGTAACCGACAAGTTCCCGCGCATCAACGCTGCATTCTATCACGGCGGCGAGCCGATTCGGGTTCTCCGTCCATTTCTGGAAGGCGAAGAAAAGAAGCCGTACTTCCTGTCAATGACAGCGGCTGGACAAAGCGCTCTCAATGTTCAGGGACTCGACACAGTCGTGATCGATGACACGCGCTTTACGAACATCATCGAGAAGGGAAAGAACGTTCTCACCAAGCTGCATCTTGGCGCGAATGAGATTCTCCAGATGGCTGGACGTGTGCATGGAAGAGTTGCAGGCGGACGCGTTTTCATTCTCTCCGATCGCGACATTCAGTTCTCTACGCTGCGCCCCACCGAGCCCGAGTTTCAGCTTGCCGGTGATTCAGAGCGTGTGGCAATGACATGCGCCGATCTCGGCGTTCGCGCCGACGAGCTCGAGCTTCCTATCGCGCTCGATCGGGTCTCATACAAGAAGGCCATGGCCCTGCTGGAGAGCCGCGGCATTGTAGAGAATGGACGCCTGTCGCGCTATGGAAAGCTCGTCGAAGCGCTTCCCGTAGACAGGCCCTGGGCGGAGCTGTTGGTCAATGCTGATGACGAGCTTGTTCCATACCTCGCGATCATGAGCTCGATCGAATCGCTGCATCGCATGACTCGTGAAGAACGTGATCTCTCCAACATCGTCGTACCAGGAAGCGATCACCTCACTGCGTACAATCTTTACGCAGAAGCATTCTCGAGCTGTGGATACATGGGCGAGGTGTATGGTCTGCCTCGTCATCTCTTTGATGAAAGCATCGAGCGATGGGCAGAGCGCAGGGGAGTGCTGGTAAAGGCAATCGAGGACACTGCGCTCGGAATGGCCAGCGTGTTCCGTGGACTTGGAATGGAGCTACCTGTCAGACTCGTGCCTGCCCGCGATCACATATACAGGAAGTTCACAGATCTCCTTGCTCGCTTCATGCCCTTCGACCTCGTGATCGACGAGCAGACCGCTGATGGTCATGAAGCGCGAGTATCGAAGACCAGCGTGTGCGGAAGCTGGGGTGCAATTGCAGGTGAGCTGCGCTATTTCGCCGACAGGAGCGGCACGCCGCGCGCTGGAATTGAAGGAACGCAGGTATCGCTCGATCTCATTCGAAAGTATGCGACGCGAGGCGAGCCGGAAGTTGTGTACGATCCGCGCCGGAAGCATTCACCGCTCGTACTCCGTCAGCGCGTCGAATATTTCGGGTTCGAGCTCGATCGCGAAGTCGAGTCGCTCGAAGAGTTTTCCCCTGAGATCGCACCGAGGGCTCGCAAGGTGCTGGCGGATGCTCTCGCGCGGGGAGAGGCCCGACATCAGTCGGTGAAGCATAATCAGGAAATGGTAGACGAGATACGTGAGACCTACAGGCGGTCGGGTGGTGTGACTCCCAGGCTCGGATTGCAGGAGCTCACCGACTTGTACGAGAAGTCGGTTGGCCACATCAACTCGATGGATGAATTTCGCGAGCTGAAAATTGCGCTCGATGCAGATTCCGTTGTTCCGGCCGCAGATCGAATCAGGTATTCAGCGCTCCCCGGCTATACGAATGTCCGGGAAACCAAAGTTCCGCTCGACTACGATGTCGAAGAGCAGGATGGCAAACGCACCGGGGTCGTTCGCGTGCGCCTTCCGGAAAAGCTCGCGCGGAGCCTGGTCGAATCCGAGCTGCCGCAGCTTGATCGTCCTCTTCGGTTTACTGTGCTTCGCGGTCCACGCGGCGCTGTGCGCGCAGCTACGCTTGAAGAGCTGCAAGAGCTTCTTTCCCGTCCCTGGTCGCCCGACGAAGTGGACGACGACGGCCGGGATTCCGCCGATCTCACCGCAGCGGAACGACATGCCAGGCGTATTGGCCGGGAGATAAACGAAAACAGAAATCGCACTCGCGGCCGGGACACGGGCGGGCGGAAGGGAGGTCCCGGTCGTGGACGTACGACCCGGGGCCGGGACGACGAAGAGGAGAGGGGCAAGCGGCCGCGTGGTCCCAAGCGGCCCGGTACGAGTCGTCCCGGGAAACGTGAGCGAACGGAGCAAAAGGGCAAACCCGGGGGCGGTAAAGTGAATCCTGAATCTCGCGGTGGACGGCCGGGGAAGCGTAAGTTTCGCGGACGATGACACAGTCCACCGGAACGAGCTCACATTTTCTCGAGAGCGCAAAAGTAATCGAGCGCAGCGCGGCCGCGCTCGGTGCGAAGTCCGACGCTGCGGGCCGCGCTCTTGTCGAAGGACTGCGCAGCGGACGGAAGGTTATTTCATTCGGGAATGGAGGAAGTGCAACGCAGGCGAGTCATCTCGCTGGTGAGCTCATTGGCCGCTTCCTCAAAAACCGCCGCGCATTCCCGGCGATCGCGCTCGGAAGCGACCCGGGTTCAGTTACATGTATTGCGAACGACTTCGGCTACGAATCTCTCTTCGAGCGACAGGTTTTCGCGCTGGTCGAGAAGGGTGATGTCGTCGTTGGCTTGACCACCAGTGGAAACTCTGCAAATGTGTTGCGCGGTCTGAAGGCGGCTCGCGAAAAAGGCGCAGTGACGATCGCGCTGACTGGCGAGAAAGGATTGAACGGAGGGGAAGTGGATCATTTGCTCGCCGTGCCGAGCACAGTTACCGCGCACATTCAGGAAGTGCATCTCATGCTGCTTCACGCGTGGTGTGTTGCTGTTGATGCGGAGCTGGGAACTACTTAGAAACTGTCGCGTACTTGTCGCGTCTCGAGTGCGTTACGCCGCACCGGACTCGATTCGCTCGACAACATCTGTCGGCGACAGCTCGATAGGCGATGGGGTCAACGCGGGCTCGGCGTACTGCAGCCAGCCTGTCGTTTCGTCAGTATCCATTTCAACGACAGTGCCCAGTGGCAGAGTGAGATTCGGCACCTCGTGACCCGCGGGGAAATCCATAATCACGGGGATGTCATACTCACTGAGTAGATCGACGAGAAAATTCTCGAACTCATCTTCTTCCGTGCGGTCGAGCGACAGCTGCCCGAACACCACACCCTTGATTCCATCGAGGAGTCCGGCGGACTTGAGCTGCACCAGCCGCTCATCCACGAACGACATCGGATCGTCGATCTCTTCGAGAAAAAGAATCGAGTCGCGCGTGTCGATCTGATACTGGGTGCCGATGGTTTGCTGCACCAGCGCCGAGTTTCCACCCACAAGTCGTCCGCGTGCCTTTCCGGGACGAATGACCTTCGCGATGTCCCGGCCAAGCTTGAGGTCAGGCTGCGGTGTGCTCAAGGCCGAAAGGAGAGATGCCAATGTTGGATCCTGTGCGCCTGGCATCAGATCGTCCACAGTAGGTCCGTGGAAAGTGCGCAAGTTTGCCTGACGCATCAGCCACGCGTGAAGTGCGGTGATGTCGGAGTATCCAACAAATATTTTTGGATTCGCGCGAAAGACTTCCGGGTCCAGGTATGGAAGCATGCGAACGACTCCATATCCGCCCGTTCCGCAGATGATTGCCTTGACGTCCGGCTGCAGCCACATGCCCATGAAGTTCTCAGCGCGCCGCTCGTCCTCGAATTTCGAAAACTTGCGTTCGATCTCTACTTCGGGATCGAAGCGGACTTTGTACCCCGCTTCGCGCAAAGCCCTGGCTCCGCGCTGAAGCCGCGTAGTCCGCGGCGCATACGACGGAGCGACAACTCCGATGGTGTTGCCGGGTATTAATGGATCAGGACGTACGAGCTCGGGACTGATCCCGGGGATCGCTGTTCTGCCCGGCGCGGCTGGAAGGGGACTGATAGATTGCAATGGTATGGCTGACACGACTGTGAAGGGCTTTCCAACGACTGAGACGACTATAACAAGTCCCGCGCCGAACACCGCGCGGGAGGCAGGGAAGCTACAGGGTAATACACCCGAGGTCTATTTTCGGAAGGGCTTCGGTCTTAAGGCCGAGATCCAGGATGAGCTGGCCGCCGATTACGACGGTCGGCTGGTAGACCTCCTTAGGGAACGCGACTATACCCTCGTGACCGGAGAGGTAACGGTACGGCTGGCCCGCGAGTTCGGGTTCTGTTACGGGGTAGAGCGGGCCGTTGATTACGCCTATCAGGCTCGGAAGAAATTCCCGGACCGGACGATCTATCTGGCTGGTGAGATTATCCATAATCCCCACGTTAATTCCAAGCTCCTGGGGATGGGCATCGAATTCCTGATGCCGGGACCGAACGGGCTCGACTATTCGGGCGTCCGGCCCGAAGATGTCGTGATCCTGCCGGCATTCGGCGTCACGATCAAGGATTTTGAGACTCTCCGGAGCATCGGATGTGTGATGGTCGATACGACCTGCGGATCAGTCCTCAATGTGTGGAAGCGAGTCGAGAGCTACGCCCGGGACGGGTTCACCTCGCTCATCCATGGGAAGTACTATCACGAGGAGACTCGTGCGACCGCATCGCAGGCTACGAAGTATCCCAGCGGTCAGTATTTCGTGATCCGTAACATGGACGAGGCAAAGGTCGTCTGCGATTTCATCGAAGGGCGCATTACAGGCGAAGTTCTCATGCAGAGATTTCCGCATGCGGCCTCACCCGGCTTCGACCCGTCGGTCCACTTCAATCGGATCGGGGTCGCGAACCAGACGACGATGCTCGCCCGGGAGTCCCTCGCGATCGGCGAAGAAGTGGGGAAGGCAATGGCCCGTGCACGCGGCGACGATTATCGCGCTGGCAACTTCAAGACTTTCGATACGATCTGCAGCGCTACCCAGGAACGCCAGGACGCTGTCGAGGAGCTGCTGCGGGAACCGCTGGACGTGATGGTAGTGGTCGGTGGGTATAACTCGAGCAACACGATCTCCCTTGCTGCCATATGCGCCGAGAGAGTGCCGACCTACCATATCGAAGATGCCGATGGCATCGACCCCGAGGGTCGCAAGATCAATCACCGTCCGCTCGGCTCACACGACGAAATCGAGACGGTGAGCTGGCTGTCAGCACGCGGTCCAGTCCGGGTTGGAGTGACCGCGGGAGCGAGCACGCCGAACAACAAGATTGGTGAAACCGTCGCCCGGATTTTTGCGACGAGAGGAATCGAAAGAAGCGAAATCGTCTAGCAGTTGTTACCAAGTTGTAAGCGCGAAGATGAAATCCTGATTACGCTTTTTCTTTTCTATTGCCCAGCTGTGTCCCGGTTGTAGCTTTGGTTCGAGCGTCTGGCCTGGAACTTGTGATACGCGTTATGCGTACAAGTATCCAGGAAATGCCGGGAGGTTTTATGGAGCGAGTAGAGGCGCCGGTCTTCGTGGAAGACCAGACTGGCGTCGGGAGCGCCGAGCTGATGGTGAATCTCGGATCCTGGTTTCAAAGGGGTGCCAGTGAGCTGGCCTCACTGCTGGATCGGGGCATTGCTGTTCCGGTCAACACGCTTCTCGAGAGAATTCGGGAATCGGATGGAATGGACTACGAAGACGAGGGCGAATAGCACGAAACTTCATTGTCAGAACGAGAGGGGCCACCTGCGGGTGGCCCTTTTCATTTATGCGATGCACTTTCACGCCCTATGAGATCAGTGCTTGTCGCAGGTGTGCTTTGGTTTGTGGGGTTAGCGCTAGCCGAGCCTCTTGATGCACAGGGTGTCTCGCGGGTAGACACCGTCCCGGCGCCTTCGCTTCGGTCAAATCTTTACGGGGACCCGGGCGAGCGAGCCGTCTCGGTGTATCTGCCGGCGAGTTACGCAACACGCCCCGCAAAACGGTATGCGGTCATCTACCTGCTTCATGGTTTTGGCGGCGGCGCCGAGCCGTTCCTTAAGCGGATCGCTTTCGAGAAACCGTTCGACAGCTTGAGTGCGCGCGGTGCATTGAAGGAAATGATCGTCGTCACACCCGACGCGAACAATCGATTGACTGGCGGGTTCTTTAGGAACTCGCCTGTGACTGGTCTGTGGGAAGACTTTGTCGTAAAGGATCTGGTGTCTTACATCGAC
>JANLYJ010000348.1:0-1846 GCA_031365555.1 Gemmatimonadaceae bacterium
AGAAGCCACTCGCTGCCGACCTTGATTCCGCGATCAGTATTGCCGCCGCTGCGCAGAGCGCGGGGATCTCTACTGGCGCCGATTTTATTTTTCCCGAGCTCGCAACTTGGATCGCCGCGCGCGACCAGATGAACGCCGGGCTGATCGGGACTCCAACACACGTTGCAGTCAGCTGGAGACTGGAGAGCTATGCTGCGCGCAACGCGCCCGACTCGTGGAAGCTCGCAGCAGCGACCGGTGGAGGCGCGCTCAACTCATTCGCTTCGCACACTTTCTATTATCTCGAGTGGTTGTTCGGCCCTATCCATTCAATCGATGCGAGACTGGAGTCGGCGGCAAATTCTGACTCCCGAGTGGAGTGCTCGATCAATTTCGTTGGCAGCACTTCAGCGACCGTCTCGATCTCCACTGATACAGTTGGTCTTCGCGAGCATCGCATTCAGCTTTTTGGCACTGAGGGGTTTCTGGAGCTCAGAAATTTGTCGCAGGACTATGTAAACGGATTTGAGTTGCTTCACTCTACTCGTGATGCGAAGAATCAACTGGTGCTTTCCGAGCCTGTTGAATTCGAGGACGGGCGCAGCGCCCCGGTCCGATCACTGATCAGGCGTTTTGCTGAAGCAGTCAGAACCCGCGGCCAGATGCAGCCCGGAGTGGCAGAGGCTCTGCGTGTTCAAACGATCATGCACGCAGCCCGGCGTTCGAATTCGGATCGCAGCACAGTGCTCATTGACTGATGCCTGACACAGCGAAGGAGCTGGAGCTCGTAATCCCCGTGTACAATGAAGGGGAAAACATTGTGCCTGCGCTCAACTCGTTGAAGCGCGATATGAAGACCCCTGCGCGTATCATGATCTGCTACGATCACGACGCTGACACTACGCTCGTTGCACTTCAGGGCTACAATCCCGCCCCGCATGAAATTCATTTTCTAAAAAACGAAGGCGTCGGTGCCCTTGGCGCCGTACTTACCGGACTGCACCACTCTTCCGCGCCATACGTCCTCGTATTTCCAGCTGACGATGATTACAACGCAGGCCGACTTGATCAGATGGTTGCTAAAGCTCGGGCCGGATGCGACGTCGTTTGCGCCAGCCGGTTCATCCCCGGTGGCAGCATGGTCGGGTGCCCATTCGTAAAAGCAGTGATAGTGCGCGCAGCTGCTTTCACGCTTTACCACTTCGCCCGCATTCCAACCCGTGACGCGACCAATGGCTTCCGGCTGTTTTCGCAGAAAGTTGTGAAGTCGATTCCGGTGGAATCAGAGGTCGGCTTCGCGTATAGCCTCGAGCTTCTGGCGAAAGCGCACAGGGCCGGATGGAAAGTTGGAGAGGTTCCGGTGTCCTGGTTCGAGCGAAACCAGGGCGAGAGCCGCTTCCGGATCTACAAGTGGCTTCCGCAATACCTGAGATGGTACTTTTATGCATTCGCAACGACATGGCTGAGACGTCCCGCACGGACCGTCCGCCTCCGCAATTTGTCCACTACATAACATGAAGATTTCAGGCACCCGATTCCTCGTCACCGGCGGAACCGGATTTATTGGAAGCGCACTCGTACGCGGTCTCCTCGATAACGGTGGAATTGTCCGCACTTTCGATAACGATTCACGTCAGACTCTTTCCAAGATCCCGGCCAGGAGCGACGCACTCGAAATTGTCACCGGTGACATAAGAGATGCGAAGGCGGTCAGCGCGGCCGTGAAAGGCGTTGACTGCGTTTGCCACCTAGCCTACATCAACGGCACCGAATATTTCTACACGAAGCCCGCTCTTGTCCTCGATGTCGCCGTCAAGGGAATGACAAACGTGCTCGATGCCTGCATCGAACATGGAGTTCGCGAATT
>JANLYJ010000360.1:0-16488 GCA_031365555.1 Gemmatimonadaceae bacterium
CAGTTACCAGGCTCGACAAAATCGGCAAGCTCCTGGAAGAACCCGCGGTCGAAGTGGTTTTCCACGACGCGGACTACGATCTCAGGCTGATGCACCAGGATTACGGCTGGCACCCGACCAACATCTTCGATACCCGCATTACGTCGCAGCTGATCGGACTCAAGTCGTTTGGTCTCGCGGCGCTTCGGGATCAGTATTTAGGCGTTAAGCTCGACAAGCAGCACCAGCGCGCCGATTGGTCGATGCGACCGTTGACCGAAGGAATGCTGGCGTATGCGGCCCAGGACACGGCGCATCTGTTGGCCCTGAAGGACAAGCTCGAAGCGGAGCTGCGGAAACTGGATAGACTCGAATGGGCGCGCGAAGAATTCGGGCGGCTCGAGGGAACTCGCTGGCAGGAAGAAAACGAGGCCGAGTCTTTTTTTAAGGTTAAAGGCGCGCGGGACCTTACTCGCCGCGAGCTTGCACTGCTCCGCGAGCTGGTCATGTGGCGTGACGAAGTCGCGAAGGAATTGGACCGCGCGACCTTCAGGGTGGTAGGCAATGAAGTTCTGCTTTCGATTGCGCGCACACAGCCGCAGTCAGCAGCAGACCTTGGCGCGATCAAGGGAATGCCGCGCGGAATCCTCGAGCGAAGAGGCCAGGATCAGCTCGCGGCCGTTCGCCGGGGAATGAGTGTGCCAGAAGACCAGCTTCCCAAATTTCCCCGCGCTCAACGCTGGGACAAGGACGCCGGTCTCGATTCACGCGTCGCCCTTCTCAAGAATGCGCGAGATGCAGCAGCGACGCGGCTCTCCCTCGATCCGGGAGTGCTCTGCTCGCGAGACCGGCTCGAAGCCATTGCAAGAAAAAACCCGGCTTCGACGGAAGAAATGATCGAAGTGCCGGGAGTCAGAAAATGGCATGCTGCTGAAATGGGCGAAGACTTTCTTAGCGCGCTCCGCAGCGCAAAAAGCTAAAAACCCAGATAGGCACGGACGCGCGGCTCCATTTTTTCAGGAGTCCAGAACGGTTCCCACACAATATTCACAACGACGCTTTCAACACCGGGAATCGACTTGATCTCCTTCTCGGCGTTGCCCACGAGCTCGGGGCCTGATGGACACGCAGGAGATGTGAGTGTCATGTCAACCTTCACATCGCCGCCGTTCACCGTGATGGTGTAGATCAGGCCAAGATCCATGATGTTGAGATTCAAGTCCGGATCTTTTACGCGCCGCAACGCAAGTTTTACCTGGTCTTCGCTTACAACTGCTTCGGTCATGTTCTCGTTTTCTTCTTTTTTACGGAGACGGGCTGCTTTTTCCTGACGGAGCTCTTCACGGCTTTCTTCGAAGACTTCTTTTTTGAAGACGAAGAAACTTTCGACTTCGAGCTTTTGCCTTTCTTCACGCGCGAGTGCCGAACCACGGTTCCTCTGGAAGCTAACCTGCTCTTCGCACGAACAGGCTTGATCGGGACATTCCAGCCGACTTCTTTGTCGGCGCGAAAATAGGCCGGCATCTCGGCGATGCCCTGAGGACTGTCCATTACCGCCAGCACAGCAGCATCGGACAGATCCGACCGGACATCTGAAATTACTTTCGCTGGACGCTTCGCTGTCGCGGCGTGCACCCGGTTGGTAAGCAGGATAACGAACATCTCACGATCAGGATCGATCCAGAGCGACGTTCCGGTGAACCCTGTATGCCCGTAGGATTTTTCGGTTAGATACTGACCCGAACCGAAATCGCCGTCAGCGGTATCCCAGCCGAGTGCGCGGTGACCGGTTGTACGGCGGGTAAACAGGTCCACGGTCGAATCGGTGAAGATGTGCTTGCCTGCGTAGTCGCCCTTGTTGAGCATCATCTGCGCGAAGATGGAAAGATCTGCTGCAGTGCTGAACAATCCTGCGTGGCCCGCAACTCCGCCAAGGGCGTATGCATTTTCATCATGCACTTCACCACGCAGAGGATATCCGCGCGGAGGATTGAGCTCGGTCGGGGCTATGCGATAACGGAGCGAGTCGGCGGGCCGATAGTAGGTATCGGTCATTCCGAGGGGCTGAAAGAGCCGGCGATCGAGGAACTGGTCGAGCGGCTCACCTGCCACTGTCTCGACTATGAACCCAAGAAGGTCAGCGCCGAGATCGGAATAGACGTATCGCGTGTCAGGCACATTCTCCAGTGGAGTGGACAGAACCATCTCTCGTGCCTGCTCCGGTGAGTGTGCGACGCGCCAGATATCCCGACCAGCGGGAAGGCCCGAGCGGTGTGTGAGCAGCTGTCTTACGGTGACCTTGTCCTTGTTGCCGCCGGAAAATGCGGGCAGGTAACGAAAGACCGGGGCATCGAGGTCGATTTTCTTTTCGTCGTAAAGGAGCATGATCGCCGAGGTCGTTCCAACGACTTTGCTGAGGGAGGCGATGTCGTAAATGGTCTTGTTGGTAACGACAGACGCAGCATCAGGTCCCCAGGAGAGGTGGCCAAAGCCTCTCTGCCAAACTGCCGCTCCTTTCCGGCCGACGACAACTGCAGCTCCAGGGTAGCCGCCGGCCGAAATCCCGCGCGTGACGACACGATCGATCGTCTCGAGGCGCGATTCGGACATTCCGACCGAGGTCGGGGCTTTTACTGGCAGACCATCGCTCGCGTGTGCAACTGTGAGCGCGGTAAGTATGACCCTGAGCAACGTTTAACTCCTTGTGCTACCGTCTTTGTACTTAAACCGACGCTTAATGTTCCAATGTGTAACTTCAAATACAATAGCGAGTTGCGAGCTTTTGAACATATGGTTCGCGTATGCAAGCCAGTGGGGAAAGCGGGCAATACAGCAGCTTTGTGATGTATCGGAAGCTGAAAACGGAGAACGAAAAATGGAAAACGCGCAGTTCGGGGAGTTAAGGGCGCGTTGTCCGTTGTCCGTTATCCGTTATCCGTCGGTCGGTTTATAATAGGCAACCACTCGCACTTTCCGGGTGACTTATTACACGGATAGGCATGCCGACTGATCAACTGTTGCTACGACGCGCCATGAATGGCGACGAGCGGGCGCTACGCCAGATATGGGTGGAGCATGCGCCGCATATCGACGCCGTCGTTAAGCGGTTGTGCGGTGGTGATCCCGATATGGCTGCCGACATCGCACAGGAAGTCTGGATTCAAATATTTCGCGCACTGCCTGGATACCGCGGTGACTCGCAGTTCGGAACATGGGCGCATCGGATTGCGGTGAATCGTACGCTCAATGCACTGCGTCGCGTGCGGCGACTGGCGAAAATAGAAACGGATATTGAGGAAGACACCGCGTTCGTCGAGATGGACAGCGACAGAACGTTCCTCGCTGAATCGATAGAACAGGCAATGGGTCATCTGTCTCCCGGCGCCAGAGCAGTTTTTGTATTGCACGACATCGAAGGCTTCACGCACGAAGAGATTGGAGCAGAGCTGGGAATCACTTCGGGCGGATCGAAGTCGCAATTGTCCAAGGCACGCGCAAAGCTTCGCCGGCTGCTTGCGCCGCTAGTCAATGAATCAGCAGCCGGTATGGGAAGGAGTCATGTCGCACCTATCTGAAGAAGGGTTGAACGTTCTCGCCGATCGCGAGCGAAACCGGTCCGAAGTTCCGATCACCAGCTGGGAATCGATTTCCGCGCAGCTGCGTGAAGAGGGAATCATTCGTGACGGAGTCGCTCCGCTCAGGTCAGGCAACACCTGGTGGCTGCGCGCAGCGGCTGCGGTTCTGCTCATTGCGGGTGGAGCTGTAGCGGGCCGGGCTACGGTGCCAAGAAACTCGCAAGTTCCCTCGCAGCAGACAGCTGCGCTGGAGCCGCCGGTTTCTGCGGATGCAACAGACGCGAGCGCTACAACTGTTGCGTTCAACTCTGAAGACGAGGCATGGGAAGTTCTCAATCGCGCAGGCGCGGACTACCAGCGCGCTTCCGCATTCCTAGCAGCAAAGGATCAGAACGCACCGGCAGACAGCACGAGCGTCTATCAGGCGCGCCTCGTTGCCCTGGATGCAATGACATCAGCTTCGAGAAAAGCGCTCTACAACGCTCCGCATGATCCCGTCATCAATCAGTACTACCTCGCAGCGCAGGGCGCCCGCGAGGCAACTCTAAAACAGCTCAGTACTTCGCTCCCGTCGGGAACGAAGCTGATGAAGTGGTAAAGCTTTTTGCAAATGAGTAGAGACATGATCAGGACATTTGGAATAATTGCCGCCGTATCGGCTGCATCGGCACTCTCTGCGCAGACGCCGCGGACAGCGCCGCGCGCTCCACAGGATCCCACTCCGGCGGTTTCCGGATGGGTTGGAATCACATACTCAGTCGAAGGCCGCACTGATAACGATGGGCGTTTGATATTCAGCGAATATCCTGTTGTCGTTTCTGTTGATCCGGGGTCACCGGCTGCGCGGGGTGGGATCGTCGCGGGCGACACGATCATCGCATTCAACGATCGTGACGTGCGTCGCTTTGCATTTCCAGTTCGAACGATGATCCAGCCCGGGCGGCAATTCGTGATTCGCGCGCGAAGAGGCTCGCAGAATCGAGTGACCAAACTGATTGTGGCCGAGCGTCCGTCGGATAGGCCTGAGAAATTCGAAATCGCGATTGCTGAAGCACCGGGGCAGCCGGCAATGCCTGCTGACCTGGAGATGCCTCGCACTCCCTTTGTACTCACGCCGGGACCTCGGCCCATGATTCGTATCGCAACCAGCTCGCATGGGCTAACCGCGGCGAGCGTTCCTCTCGCGGGTGCGGAGATTCGAGCGTTGAATGCGGATTTTGCGAAATCGCTCGGAGTAAAACCTCAGGGACTTCTGATCGTAGATGTCGCTGATGGCACTCCAGCCAAGAACTCCGGACTCCGGGGCGGGGACGTTCTGCTCCGTGCCGCAGGAACGGTGCTGTTGGTTCCGCAGGATCTACGGCGCGAAATCGAATCCTGTCTGGACAAGGAACTCAAGCTGGACATCGTTCGCGAGAAGAAAGCCAGGGTTGTAATACTGAAGTGGTAAAACGGCGCCTAGTCCAGGCGGCGTTCTTCAGGCAGAAGTGATTTGTGAATTGCGAGAGCGGCTACCGCCCCGTCTGACGCCGCACGAATAGCCAGCTGTGGCCCCGGGACTATGTCCCCTGCCGCGTAAACATTCTCGACTGAAGTGTGATTGCGGTCGTCGATTACAATGAGTCCGCTTTCATCACGCTTGCATTTCAATTGTGCGCCGAGATCGTCAGCCGGGTATTGGCCGATTGCGAAGAAAAGCCGCTCACAGTCCATCGCCATCCCATCCGCCAGCTCGATTCCCTGAATTGCCCCCTGGTTTGAACGAATGCAGGTAATTGGACAATCCAGCACAGGAATATTGAGAGCTTTCAACTTTGCCGTGAGCTTGTCGTCGAGATCCGGCGGCTCACCATTCGTGCACACAACAAGCTCTTCAGTCCAGTTCGCGAGCGCGAGCGCCATACCTACTGCTTTTCGCCCGGTGCCTACAACGACAGTCTTCTTGTCGCTCGTTTCGAAGCCGTCACAGTCGGGGCACACATGAACAGTCTCGCCATAACAGTCCGAAAGGCCGGGAATACGCGGCCACACGTCCTTGATTCCAATTGCAAGAAGAATCCGGCGTGCATCTATTCGCGAGTTGTCGTCGAGGGTGAGCGTGAAATGCTCTGTTCCGTTTCTGCATGCATCGGTAACAACACCGTCTACAAGCAGCGCTCCAAACTTCTTGGCTTCTTCGCGTCCCTTGCCGCGAAGGTCAGGCGACCGAATTCCCTGAGAGCCGAGAAATCCGTTTACTCCCCGTGTCTCCCAGTTTCTGGGGTCTCCGGAATCAACGAGAACGACTTTGTGGAGATAACGCGCGAGCCAGAGTGCAGCGGAGAGCCCGGCAGGCCCTCCACCGACAATGGCGACATCATGGATTTCCGGACTTTTCATTTCCATCGCGGAAGTGCGAGAGTTGTGCCCACTGGCGCACTCCTGAAATTACCAGTCGAGAATGAGTGCAAACACCAGCGGTGCCACGATACTCGCGTCTGATTCGATTATGTACTTGGGCGTGTGTTCGCCCAGCTTGCCCCAGGTGATCTTTTCATTTGGGACAGCCCCAGAGTATGAGCCGTAGCTTGTAGTGGAGTCCGATATCTGACAGAAGTAACCCCACAGCGGGACTTCAGTGCGCTGCAGATCCTGGTGAAGCATTGGAACTACGCAGATTGGGAAATCGCCCGCAATTCCTCCTCCGATCTGGAAGAATCCAATCGAAGAGTTTTTGGACGTTTCCGTGTACCACTCTGCAAGCTTCATCATGTACTCGATGCCTGTGCGAACGGTGTGGACGTTCTTCACATGGCCCTCGATGCAATGGCCCGAATACATGTTACCAAGCGTGGAGTCTTCCCAGCCGGGAACGAACATGGGCAGGTTGCGCTCTGCTGCAGCGACAATCCATGAGTTCCTTGGATCGATCTGATAGGAGTCCTTGAGCTTTCCGCTCAGTATGATCCGGTACATGAACTCGTGCGGGAAAAGACGCTCTCCCGCCTTGTCAGCGGCAACCCATTCCTCCAGAACTGCAGTTTCAATGCGACGCATCGCTTCCATTTCGGGAATGCATGTATCGGTTACGCGATTCATGTGACGCGAAAGAAGCGCAGCCTCGTCGGCCGCGGTCAGGTCGCGATAGTGCGGAACGCGCTCGTAATAGTCGTGAGCGACGAGGTTGAATACGTCCTCCTCGAGATTAGCGCCTGTGCATGAAATCGCGTGAACTTTTCCTGCGCGAATCATTTCTGCTAGGGAAAGTCCGAGCTCGGCGGTGCTCATCGCTCCCGCCAGCGTGACGAGCATCGAGCCGCCCTCGGTGAGATGCGTTCGATATCCGTCTGCTGCATCAACGAGCGCTGCAGCATTGAAATGCCGGAAATGGTGCCGGACGAAATCCGAAATCGGCGTCTGGGGGGATCGAGTCATTTTGGGGCGCTCCTCCGGGGCGAAGAAAACATGGTGGCTCCCGGATGTGCAGCGACCATGCTCGCGTCCTACGGCCGGTGAGTTGGCCGCCATCGGATCGCAGGATGGCTCGAATGAGAAAACTAAGGGATTTGTTTCTTTATTGCAGAGATCGTGAGGGACGGGATAACGAAGAGGAAATTCGGCGGCGATACTTTAACCTCGTCCATCCCTAAGCTGCTGAGCTGCGCGGCATAGTCGCGCCCGTGACTTATATCGGTGATGGCGATCCGACCGCCCGGTTTGAGAACGCGAACGATCTCTGAAATCGCCTGACCACGGTCGGAACTTGACTGGATGTTGTGTATCACCCAGCTCGACACGACGACGTCGAATGTTTGATCAGGGAAGGGGATCTGGCGCGCATCACCGTCCCGCAGGTCAATTCTGTCTTCCACTCCTTCTGCGCGCGCGTTGGCCCTGGTTGCATCCATGGAATTACCGGCCTGGTCGACTGAATTCCAAATGTCGATTCCGAATGCCTTCCCGGTGGTGAGGCGTTTCGCCGCGCCAATCAGCATGAGGCCGTGACCACATCCAACATCGAGAACCTGCTCTGCACCGGAAAAATGCAGCGAGTCAAGAATGCGATCGCGCAGCCGCATTTTTCCAAACCTGCTCCCCCAGAGCATCACGATCGCAGTTGCCCCGAACCAGAGACCCATGATCATGAAGGTCCGGGGGATGTTGGGCCCCAGGTGAACTTCTCCCCAAATGGGTTTCGCCCGAACAAGAAAACCAAGGGCGAGGAGCGCGACAGTGAGCAGAATAAAATTGCGCACCACATTCGGTGCGTCGATTCCGTAGTCTGCGCGTTCTGTGTTTCCGGCAGACGTCATAGCGAAGCCTCGATCTTGCGCCGCTTGCTTCCCATTATCGTGTGGAAGATTGTCATTGAGGGCGCGATGAGCACAGGATAGAGCATTCCGGCAAGTCCGGCCCTACCGGGATGTCCGGTCAGCATTGTCCAGGTTGCGACGAGTATTGAAGCGATCGCTACGCCGACGCTTATGAGAGACGCAAAGACACTCACACGCGTGTCAAATACTTCAAGCCGTGTGAGGCTCAGCTCTTCGCGGGCTCTATAGGCTCGGTAGTACATGGCGGCAAATAGAAGAAACACTGCCATGTAACCGAGGCCGAAGATAATCATCAGGGTTGGGAGATCCCCTGTCGCAATTACCGGCTCCATTACACCCTGAGCAACTTCGATCTCTCTCGGGCCTCCAAGCATACGGTTCACCAGCATAGTGAACACGAACTTGAGCGGGTACACGTAGAACAGGACCACAAAAAGCAAAACACACTTTAACAGAGTCGTTTTCGTATACAGAAGCCCCGAACGCCGCTAGAAAGGGTGCGGCTAGTGCCAGATCAGGATGAGAAGTGCGAAGCAGAGAGCAACCGCAAAAAATCCGCTCATCTCGTGTTTTAGCGCGCCAAAGGTTCGCGGAACTTCCAGCGACACTACCAGAAGAGTTACAGCGAATCCGAACACGGCGTCGCTGAGTGCTTCGACGCGTGCGATTTCCTTTCCGCGCCAGCGAAATGCAGGCGGTTTCGTTTTCAGAGCAGCCAGATCTTTTGGCGAGTCTATATCGATCGCGGCTTCTTTCATTGGGATGGACCTTACCTGATTTTCACGAGTACGCAACCACTTTCCGGCCCCGTGGTCTCCTGACAGGGTGCTGATTTCGGCAAAGAACTCGCTGCCGAATATTGCTGGAACACCGATCACATCATCATATGAAGCGGCGACGAGTCGCTGTGTGCCATCGAATGAAGCAGCAATTGGGGCAAGGGTCTCACCGGTGACATGGGGCTGATCAGAGAGTGTCACCAATACGCCGTCCACATTGGCTCTGGTTTCGACACACTGGATGCCTGCTTTCAGAGACGCTGACAGCCCACTTTCCCAGCTCTCACAAAAGCAGGTAACTACATGCGGCATGTCTTGCACGGCTGCCCGGACTGCGTCCGCATTAGCGCCGGTAACAACTACGACAGGACGGGCCCCGGCATCGAGTGCAGCTTGAGCGGCGCGACGCACGAGCGGTGTTCCGTGATAAGAGACTAGTTGTTTGGGTTGGCCAAGTCGCGACGATCCGCCGGCAGCGAGAATTATTGCGGCGATCCGTCTCTCGGCAATAACCGGCTTCAGCTTTTTCCTGCGGGAGAGTTGTGCGACGGTGAAGCATGCAACGGGCCTCGTTTGTCGCGAAGATGTCCTGCAGAGCGATGATTGGTTACAGCGGAGATTTCCGCAACAATCGCCAGTGCAATGGCATCGGGTCCGTCCCCACCAATGTCCATCCCGACGGGAGAGAACACGCGATCGTCCGGCTGAAGTGGGACAGGTGCAGCCTCGAGATCTGCGAACATGCGCTCGGTCCGTGCCCGAGGTCCAAGCATTCCGATGTACGCAGCGTCACTCTGCAGGAGTGACTGGAGGTAGTTCCGGTCGCGCTCGAAATGGTGCGACACTACAACCGCCGCAGTGCGCGAGCTGATCCCCACACACTCCGCGAGGGTCAGCGCATCCAGACACTCGATGAGTTTTGCCCCCGGGAAGCGGGAAGCGCGTTCAAACGCGCCAGCCCGGTGATCAACGACTGTAACGTCCCAGCCAAGCTCGACTCCAAATCTCGCAATCGGTCCGGCGTCCGGGCCGCTGCCGCAGACCAGAAGGTGAACCGAAGGATTCACGACCTCGAATGCTATCTCCACGCCGTCGTAATCACGCACCAGACCGCGACGCCCTGCCTTGATCGCATCCAGAATTCCATCGGACGCGTCGGCGAGAATAAATCCACTCCCCCAGTCGCCGCTGGTAAAAATGCTTGCCTGGATTGCGAGCGCATGTGCACCGACAGCTGGAGAATTGGAGTCTGACTCGATGACATGAATTACGGTCGCGATCACCGACGGCTCGTCGGCCTCGAGAGCACGCTGCAGCAAATCGGCCACTGAAATCGCACGCTCCGCGCTAAGTGGTTCGAGCAGGATGTCGATGAGCCCGTTGCAGCCAAGGCCGAGCCCCCAGGGAGCGTCGTCATCCTCCAGAGTGTCGTAGCGTACTACCTCAGCTACGCCGCTCGAATGAACGCGCCGGGCATGTTCGGCGATATCCGATTCCAGGCACCCTCCGCTTACGAGACCGACTGTGGTGCCGTCAACTCGAATGAGCATCCGGGAACCGACACCACCGTAGCTCGATCCGGTGATTCTGACGACCGTCGCCAGGACAACCGAATCTCCAGCGTCTGAAGCGCGGAGGAGAGCGTCAATTATTTCCCTGTGTGTACTCATTCAAAGGGAAGATATCGGGGAGGAAGCGGACTGAACATATACGAACTGCAATCTTGCCTACCGTCGTGGGGCAAACCATTGTTCACGTTCTGGATGCAGAACCGGTTCGATCATGTCCTTAGAGGCTAGACCCGATATGGCGGCAGTAGGTAACAGCGTCGCGCGAAAAGACGGAATTGGAAAGGCGACAGGCGCTGCTCTTTACGCGGACGACCTGACCTTCCCTGGGATGATTCACGGTCGGACAATACGGTCTACCGTACCGAAGGGAACCATCAAGTCGATCAAATTCGATTTCGATAGGGCCGGATTTACAATTGTCGACTTCCGCGACGCTCCTGCGAAGAACGCCGTTGACCTCATGTCGCAGGACCAGCCGTTCCTCGCTGAGCAAGAAGTAAAGCACATGGCCGAGCCAATTGTGCTCCTCGCGCACGAGGATAAGGAAAAGTTGAATGCGGCCAAGGTGGTAATTGAGTACGAAGAGCAAACACCTTTGTTCGATCCGGAGAAATCATCGGAGAGCTTCAAGACCATCAACATCGTGAAGGGCGATGTGGAAGCGGGGCTCGCCGGTGCCGACATTATCGTCGAGGGAACTTACAGAACGGGACATCAGGAACACGTTTACATCGAACCCAATGGTGTAATCGCAGTTCCCGAGGAAGGCGGCATTGCGATTTACGGGTCGGTTCAGTGTCCGTTCTATGTGATAAAAGCCCTCCGGTGTCTGCTTGGCTCCGCCCACCCGAATGTTCGCGTGATTCAGACGGAAACAGGGGGAGGATTCGGCGGCAAGGAAGAATACCCGTCGATGATTGCGGGACACGCAGTAATGCTCGCCATCAAGTCCGGGCGTCCTGTGAAGATTATTTACGACCGAACTGAAGACATGATCGCGACGACGAAGCGTCATCCGTCCATTGTGAAGCACCGCACTGGTGTAATGCGTGATGGCCGGATCGTGGGCATGGACATCGACGTGATCATGGACGGTGGCGCATACATCACGCTCAGCCCAACTGTTCTCTCACGCGGATGCATTCACGCAGCGGGACCCTATCGCTGCGACAACACGCGAATTCATGGGCGGGCCGTATTCACCAACACACCACCGAACGGCGCGTTCCGCGGTTTTGGGGCACCACAGACTTTGTTTGCAGTTGAAGCGCATGTAGACAGAATCGCGGCAGCAATCGGAATGGATCCAGTGGAATTTCGCCGCCTGAACGCACTGCGGCCCGGAGATGTAACTGCCACAGGCCAGACATTGAAGGAAGACAGCAGTGCATTGATGGTTCTCGAGGAAGCAGTGAAGCGAACCGACTTCATGAGGAAGCGAAAGGAATACGCTGGAACCAACAAGGCGATTGGTCTTGCACTCTTCTTTCACGGCGCGGGATTCACCGGTGCGGGCGAGCTTAACCTGAAATCTCGTGCGCGACTCGATCTTACTCCTCAAGGCGTTCGCATTGCGGTGGGCAGCACTGAAATTGGACAGGGCACGCGGACGATGCACGCGCAAATCGTGACTGACGCTCTCGGAATCCCATACGAGACAGTGGAAGTGATGCAGCCGGACACGTCACGCGTCGCCGACAGCGGACCTACAGTAGCATCACGCACATGCATGGTTGTCGGGAAAATTCTGGAAGAGTGCGCTTACGAAATGAAAGAGAAGCTCGGTGGGCTTTCGCCTGCTGAGTATTACGCAAAGCATGGTGAGATATCGGTGGAGCGGATGTATTCGCCTCCGGACTGGATCAAATGGGATGATGCAGCATATCGCGGCGATGCATACGCGACCTTTGGATGGGGATGCGATGTGGCGGAGCTCACGATCGATCCCGATACATACGAAGTTCGAATCGACAAGCTCACCGCAGTCCAGGAATTCGGCCGTCCAATCCATCCAGCGCTCGCACGCGGTCAGATCGAAGGCGGAACAGCGCAGGGACTTGGCTACGCACTGCTCGAGAATGTCGTCATGAAAAATGGCGCGATGGCCAACGCGCAGCTCACCAACTATGTCATTCCCACCACGCTCGACATCGGCGAAATCGATGTTGTAATGATGGAGAACCCATATCCCGGCGGACCCTTCGGTGCAAAAGGACTCGGCGAGCTTCCGATGGACGGACCCGCGCCGGCGGTCGTGAATGCACTTCGGCACTACGGTCTCGATGTGCGTGAGATTCCTGCAACACCGGAACGTATTTCCACCGCGGCGGCAGCATGAATTTCAAGCTGAATGGTTCGACGGTGAACGTAGACTCCTCGCCAGCCGCGAGGCTCCTCGACGTGCTGCGTGAAGAATGTCATCTCACTGGCACCAAGGAAGGCTGCGGCGAAGGCGAGTGCGGAGCATGCACAGTTCTTATTGATGGCGAGGCTGTGTGCTCATGCATCATTCCTGTGGGCCAGGTTTCGGGCGCCGAGGTCACTACTATAGAAGGGCTTGGCGGCGACCATCCGCTGCAGAAGCTGTTCATGAATGAAGTTGGCGCGCAGTGCGGGATTTGCACGCCAGGAATGATCATGGCAGCGATGACACTCAGCGACAAACCGACGCTGGACGAAATCAAAGTTGCGCTCGCCGGTAATCTTTGCCGCTGCACCGGGTACGGCGCGATTTACAGAGCCGTTCTCAAGTGGCGCGGAATGCCAGTTCCTGACGAATCCGGAGCGTCACCCGCATGAGGATTGGAGTCTCTGAGCTTGACCTCCGCAGTGCACGCACTCTCGATGACGCTTTGGAAATATTGAGCTCTGAGTCCAGGCGACCGGTTGCCGGCGCCACGGACGTATACGTTGCACTGAACTTCGGGACGACGGCCGACAGAAAGTTTCTGGACATCTGGGCGCTGGACGAGTTGCGTGGAATTTCTGTGCGGGGCGAGAACGTCGTGATCGGAGCGCTGACCACATATACCGACATGCTTCGTTCACCGGAAATCCAGAAACGGCTGCCGATGCTGGTTGAAGCGTCACAGCTGGTAGGTGGAGCGCAGATTCAGAATCGTGGGACTATAGGCGGCAACGTTGCCAACGCATCGCCGGCTGGTGATTCGCTGCCAGTGTTGTTTGTTGCAGAAGCCGTAATAGTTGCACGCTCTGCAACAGGGGAACGCCGGATTCCGATTGCGGAGTTTTATACAGGTTACAGGAAGAGCGTGTTGAAACCCGATGAATTGATTGTTGCAGTAGAAATTCCGCCGGTGCACGGAAAGCAGAAGTTCAGAAAGGTCGGAACACGCGCAGCCCAGGCGATATCAAAGGTCGCGTTTGCGGGAGTTCGAGGCCCTGAGGGTGCACGCCTTTCCTATGGAAGCGTGGGACCTACAGTCGTTCGTGTTCCGAAAACCGAGCAGGCGCTGGCCTCAGGCGCAGGAATAGACGAGGCCGCCCGCGTTCTCTCGACTGAGATCAAGCCGATCGATGACGTGCGCTCGACTGGAGAGTACCGACTGCGGGTTGCGATGAACCTGCTCCAGTGGTTCTGGAAGGAAACCGACCAGCACCAGCACTAGTAACGATGAGCGTTGTGCTCAGAAGCAGACGTGTTGTTACAGCGGAAGGCATTCGACCTGCGTCCGTAATAATCTCCGAAGGCCGAATCGCAGAAGTGTCTGATTGGGACACTGCCGGTGCGGAAGATTTCGGGGACAATGTCATCATGCCGGGTGTCATCGACACACATGTGCATGTCAACGAACCCGGCCGCACCGAGTGGGAAGGGTTTGAGACCGCTTCTCGTGCTGCAGCCGCAGGTGGCATCACGACATTGCTCGACATGCCGCTCAATTCAATCCCTGCCACTACTACGGTCGCGGGCCTGGATGCAAAGCGCGCAGCAGCGACAGCCAAATCGATTGTAAATGTCGAATACATTGGCGGTGTGATTCCCGGGAACAGCGGTGACCTTAGGCCACTGCGCGATGCGGGAGTGTCGGCGTTCAAGTGCTTCCTTACACCGTCGGGCGTTGAGGAATTTCCGGCGGTGAGCGAATCAGATCTGAAACTGGCATTTCCGATTCTCGCTGAGCTCGCACTGCCGCTGATGGTGCATGCTGAAGATCCCGCGTGCCTGCATGCAGTGTCTGCGCCTTCGAGAAAATACTCCGACTACCTCGCGTCCCGACCGATCGAGTCCGAGCAGTCAGCGATAACGATGATGGCGCGACTCATGGAGTGGTGTCCGACTCCAGTACACATCGTGCATCTCGCTTCAGCGACATCACTGGAGATTATTGACAGTGCAAAGGCTCGCGGTCTGCCGATGACTGTCGAGACCTGTCCGCATTACCTGACCTTTTCGGCGGAAGAGATTCGTGATGGCGCAACTGAATACAAGTGCGCCCCTCCAATTCGCAGTGCTGTGGAGCGCGAAGCTCTCTGGTCTGCGCTCATTAGTGGCCAGATCGACCTCATTGCGTCCGACCACTCGCCATGCCCGCCTGCCATGAAAGAAACCAATGGCGACTTCTTTTCAGCCTGGGGCGGAATTGCATCTCTGCAGATTTCTTTTCCTGCCGTATGGACTGGAGCCCGGGCGCGCGGGATACCAATCGAAAAAGTGATCGAGTGGATGTGCGTGCGCACTGCAAAGCTCGCAGGAAAACAGAATTCGAAGGGTTCGCTCAAGCCCGGCTTCGACGCAGACATCGTCGTGATAGATCCCGACGCGTCGTTCGTGGTCGATCCCGCGAAACTGAAGCACCGTCATCCAGTGACGCCTTACGCCGGGCGCAAACTTGACGGACAGATCCTCGCCACTTTTGTAAGCGGCAAGCGGGTTTTCTAGCCGGTTACGAGGTCGGCGTAATCGGGATGCGACTCGATGTATGCCGCAACGAACTTACAGGTAGGAATAACGCAGAGTGAATTGGTGCGGGCGTAAGACAGAGCGTACTCTGCCAGCGCACTTCCAACTCCGCGACCGTCGATCGCCGGCGGGACGATGGTATGAGTAAGGTCGATCGTGTCGCCCATGCGCTTGTATTCCACAAACGCAGTTTCGCCGTTAACCGTTGTCTCGAACCGGCTCGCGCCTTCGTTGTGGCTGACTTTCGGCTCGTCAGAAGTTTCGCTCAAGACGTTACTTCTTGGACGGCTTGAGGACTTTTCCTTCGAGTTCTGACTGGTCGATGTAGCACCAACCCCAATCCTCGCCTTTTTGAAAGCTTCGGACGATTGGATGGTTTGTGGATTGAAAGTGCGCTGTCGCGTGCTTGTTGGGTGAAGAATCGCAGCACCCGACGTGGCCGCAGGAAAGACAGAGTCGGAGATGAACCCAGCTCGAGCCCATTTTCAGACAATCTTCGCAGCCATTCGCTGATGGCTTCACCTCTCTGATCTGATTGAGGTGCGTGCATTTAACCGGCATGAAACCCTCGTGAAACGGTCTATCAGGAATTTAGCACAACAGGGTGCCTCCCCTCACCTTTGGAATGCATCCGTGTTACCGTAAGGGATGCCAGCGAACAGCACATCCGGAGCCGATACGGCCCCGGCCTACACTCACCTTCCCGACCTCGCTTCCGAGCGACTGGGAGGTGCGGTTATCGCCGCGAATGACGAGTTTTTCGCACCGAAGGAGAGCCTGATCAAGGCGGGCGCAGCCGAGTGGCGGGAAGGCGAATACACAGAGCGCGGCAAGTGGATGGACGGATGGGAAACCCGCCGCCGCCGAACCCCGGGGTTCGACTGGGCAATCGTCCGTCTGGGACGCCCGGGAATAGTCAAAGGCGTCGTAATCGACACGAGCTATTTCACTGGCAACTTCCCGGAGCAGGCCAGCATCGACGCATGTTCGATCGACAATTCCCCCGCGCTGGATAGGGTGACGGGGGGAGAGGTCCGGTGGGAGCCGATACTCGAGAAGTCCCAGCTCAACGGTGACACCATGAATTTTTTCGAGACCAACTCTTCGAAGCGGGTAACGCATCTGCGCCTCAGCATTTTCCCTGACGGCGGTGTTGCAAGGCTCCGCGTTCATGGACAGGTCGTACCCGATGAAAAGATTTTCAGCGAAGGACGCGAGGCGGACTTTGCCGCGCTGGAAAATGGCGGGGTCGTCATCTCAGCGAGCGACATGCACTACGGAAATCCGCAGAACCTGATCATGCCTGGCCGTTCCACCCACATGGGCGACGGATGGGAAACGAAGCGT
>JANLYJ010000362.1:0-1700 GCA_031365555.1 Gemmatimonadaceae bacterium
TTTCGGTGTGGCGCTCGGTGCAGGTCAGGACCGGTATGAGTCGGTTGGAACCATTTCCGCCAAGGTTGCACCGCGCGCGGTAACCGTTCCAAATGGTGCATCGGCCGGTCCGGTAGTTCTGAGCCAGAAGATGACGCGTACGAACATTTTTGGTGATCTTTCGCTTAATCTTCCATTGCTGAAGATCGTTGGCGAAATCGGGCAGGTGTCCGGAGGCTCGGTCTCGACCTACAACAAGTTCAGCGGGAAACAGCCCGACGCGTCGAGGATATTTGGATCAATCGGAATTCGGCTCTCGCTCTGATGATGTAACTGTACTCATGTTGCGCGCTGACGACAGCGCGCACATGCGTCACGCGCTCGCGCTCGCAGAGCACGGCTGGGGACAGACAGCGCCTAACCCGATGGTAGGCGCTGTCGTCGTTAAGGGCGGAAAGTCCGTAGCCGAAGGATTTCATGTTCGTTACGGTGCCGATCACGCCGAAGTGGCTGCACTGAATGCAGCCGGTGAGCGCGCACGCGGCGCGACTCTGTATGTAACACTCGAGCCGTGCAATCATCACGGACAGACGCCGCCCTGCACCGAGGCAATTGTGCGTGCAGGTATCTCGCGCGTTGTCGTTGCGATTCCGGATCCCAACCCACTTGCATCAGGCGGTATCGCGAAGCTGCGAGCTGCAGGGGTCGAAGTTGTTGTCGGCGTAGAAGTGGATCAGGCAATCGAGCTCAACGCGCCGTTCCTGAACCGGTTTGCAGCGCGACGCCCCTGGGTCACACTCAAGCTTGCGATGACCGTCGACGGGGCGATCGCCGATTCAACCGGTCAGAGCAACTGGATCACGGGCGAGGAATCGCGCGCAGAAGTTCATCGGATGCGCGCGGGCAGTGATGCAATTGCTGTGGGAATGCGCACGCTGATCAATGACAATCCGCGTTTGTCCGCCCGCACCACTCCCTCTCCGCGCCGGCAACCGGCACGAATCATTTTTGGTCGTGGCAGGGCAATGCCGCCGGACTCTTACGTCGTTCAGAGCGCTCACGAAGTCCCGACATATCTGGTTACGCATGAAGAGGATGCTGCAACACTCGTAACCCTTCGTCGCGCCGGGATCGAGGTAATCGAGGCTCCCGACCTGCGGGAAGCACTCGCTCAGATTCGGGAGCGCGGGATCGACTCATTGCTCGTCGAGGGGGGTGCCGGTCTGGCCGCCGAGTTTATAGAGCGTGGTTTCGTGGACCGGCTGGTTATCTTTCAGGCACCCCTGCTTTTGGGGGCTGGGAGCCTGACTGCATTTTCCGGACTAAATGGGCGTAAGTTGGCTAGTGCCATGCGCTTGGAAGTTCTGAAAAAGCAGTCATTCGGGGCAGACCAGATGACCGTTTACGCCTTCAAAGCAACTTAATTGTTCACCGGACTCATTCAGGAAGTCGCTACTATAGATAAGGTCGCCATCCATCCCGCCTCGCAGTCAGCGGGCTCCGCGACGGAGCTGCGCGTGAGAACGGATTTTCGGGACCTCGCCGATGGAGAAAGCGTCGCCATCAACGGCGCGTGCCTTACCGTTTGCGAGTCAGGTGACGGCTGGTTCTCCGTGCAGGCGATGGGCGCTACCCTGAGCCGTACCACCGTGGGCGGGTGGAGATCAGGATCGCGCGTAAATCTCGAGCGCGCGATGTCTGCTGCAGGCAGGTTTGGCGGT
>JANLYJ010000377.1:0-14410 GCA_031365555.1 Gemmatimonadaceae bacterium
CGGCTCGTCAAAAGCAGGACGGGGCGGTCGTCGATAGTTTCCCGGGTTCAGAATGATTGAAGACGAGGATGATCTCGATGAGCCGGAGGGAAACCGCCGGCTCAGGCAGCTTCTTGTGTCAGGCGGTGCGCTCCTGGGTGCGGCCGCGATCTACAATGCCTTCTCAAGAAAGGGAGTAGATCTTCTTCCCAATCTGATCGGCGGCGAGGAAGGCGGCTTTGAATGGCGCGACAGACGGATCGCCTTCACCAAAAGAGGTGAAGGCCCTGCAGTTCTGTTCATACACGGAATCCACGCCGCGGCGTGGTCGTATGAATGGCGCGACAACGTAGACTATCTCGCCAAGCGAAACACTGTCTACACGCTCGACCTGCTTGGATTCGGCCGTTCCGAGAGACCGCCGCTCCGCTACTCCGCGCGACTGTTCATCTCGCTGATTTCGGATTTTGTTGCGCAGGTGATAAACGCGCCATGCGTCCTCGTTGCTTCGTCACTGGCCGGCGCATATGCGATTGTCCTCGCGGCCCGTGATCCACATCGATTCCCTGCGCTGGCGCTCATCGCTCCGACAGGACTCGTACGACTGAATCGACCGGCGACGGTAAGTGGCGATGCAGGACGCTTTGCGATCGACGCTCCTATCGCAGGAACTGCGGCATTCAATGCATTGGTGTCACGCCGAAGTTTGAAGAGTTATCTGCGAAAGGCTTATTCGGACGACACGCTCGTGACACCGGAGATGGTCGAGGCGTACTATGCAAACTCACACCAGCGCGGTGCACGCCACGCCCCGGGAGCCTTCCTCAGTGGACATCTGAACATCGATGTCCGGCAGGCCCTTCGCAGACTTACACAGCCTGCGCTTCTGGTCTGGGGCGAACAGGGTTCAATTGCGCCTGTCGAAGAATTTCGCGGATTCCGTGCACTGAAGCCTGATTTTGAAATGTCGGTTTTGTCTCCGGCGGGTGATCTCCCGCAGCACGAGCGCGCCGATGACTTTAACGTTATCCTATCCGCATGGCTGAATCGCCTGTCGCTCTCCTCCGGGCCCACGCCCGACACGCTCCCTGGAACGCCCGAGGACTCGCGTCCCACGTAACCGCATTGGTTGACGCGGCGGGAATGCGTCCGACCAATGCATCCGCACGTGCAGCTCCGTCAGCCAGGTCGGTCCGTTTTTATGTTGCATCGGGACTGATGGACCGCCCCGAAGGAACCGGTACGGCCGCGACTTACAATTACAGACACCTGCTTCAGCTGCTGTCGATCAAGATTCGGCAGCGCGAAGGCCAAAGTCTGGAGAGCATCAAGTCGGAAATGAAAGACGTAACCGGCGACGCACTCGAACGAAGGATTGCTACCTCGCTTGCGCCAGCCCTCGGCGCCGGCGCAGATACAACGGCCGCTCGTGAAGACGACGAATCATTTTCATGGAAGCGTATTCCTGTCGCAGACGGAATCGAGCTGCATGTTCGGAGTGACTCGCCTGCATCGCGGGAAGAAGCTGTGATAGCGATCAGGGAAGCTGCGCGTGCAGCTTTAGGTCGGGCGGATATCCGATAGCAGCAGGTCGCGCGCACCTCGTTCACCTCGAAGGTGCGTTGAAAGCAAATCCCGAATCGTGATCCACTCCTGTTGAGTGACATCATTCGCGAGCGTGATGCGCTTGCCACGACCTTCGACTGATGCGAGCACCCTGCCTGCACGTGTCACCAGCAGGCCACCGGGGCCGCGGGGGCGCGACAGCGGATCGCGCTCCACGTTCTCGAGCGTGAGATTGTAAACGTTCGCGGGATCACTCGCACCGATTACCACGAACGGCGCTGCGGAAGATTCTTCGCGCGCGATAGTTCTCAGTCTTTCGACAGCATCGGCCACAGCGAATTGGGCACCCCCCAATCCCTTTACGAAATATCCCCTGCGTACTTCCCCGCGAAACTCCAGCCGTTTCAGTTGGTGGTAGATGTCACGCCACGGAACGGGCGGCCGCTCACGACGCCACCAGTCGCGCGTGACAATGCCATATCGGCGCAGCCACTGGCGGGCAATCAGCTCAGCGCGGTCTTCGACACTTCGCTGGGGACCGATGATCCCTGCTTTCCATACAAGAGACCACCTTCCTACCCAACCTGTGGCGCCCCCCGATGTATCCGGCCGTTTCCATTTCGGAAGCCGTCGAAGGTTTGGGCGTCGCTGCACAATCTTTCTGTCGGGCGATGGCGTGAATCCTTCCGGAAGCCAGCGTGTTGCATCCACCTCATTGCGCGGCGTCATCGGCTTCCACCGCACAACCTGCCGGAGTGCTTCCACTGAATCGTTTGTAACCAGGCCGAGTGCAGCAAGCTCGCGCAGCGCTTCGCGGATGGCAAACATGCCTAGCCCGGTTACGATCTGCAGATCCGAGATGAAGCTTGCTCCTTCCTGCTGGATCGCAGCAAGAACTTGCGTCGCATTTTGAGACTGCATTCCCGCATCCGGTTCAATCAGCCAGACACTGCCAGTGCCGCGCTCGAGGAAACGGATGCGCGAGAGTGTTACGCTCTGCTCGGGTTTGTCCTTTGGAGATTCGCCGACCCAGACAGTTTCCTCGGTAGTGTTGATCTGCGAAAACCAGTTGGGATCATATTGGTCAACGCGCGAGCGCAGATAGTCGCGCTCCCATTTGTTGGCGGGACGCGCAATTCCGTACAGCTGTTTCAGGGATGCAACAATCCCATGTGGACCTGCCAGATGCTCACGCGGGTCGACGTGCTGCCATCGCTGCAGGAAGGAAGCGAACACAGGGAGATCGACGGCTTCGATTTCTTTTCGCAGCTGAGCCAGAGCGCGCCGGCGTGCAATTTCCACGATTCTTCGCGAACACCACTCGGGAACTGTGACACCGGGACGAAATCTTCCCTGAACGAGTTTCCCTGTGCGCTGCCACTCCGCCAGACGCGTCTCTATCCAGCGCTCGTCCCAACCATACCTTGTTTTGACTTCGTTGATTGTAGTCGGCCCATGAGTAGCGAGATACCGTGAGAGTATTTCGCGTCTCGCAGTCGATCGATTGAGAACGGCCGACTGTAGAATTTCGGAAATGGCCTCATTGCTTTTAGCCTCCGAGAGTGCCGTGCCTGAACGGACACTCTGCAGCTGCTGTGCGCCATATGCAGCGAGATACCGGGGAAACGTTTCTGTGAGAATAAAACGCCACTCCTCGACTCCGGGCTGAATCGCCACTACCCGGCCGGACGCAAGCAGTTCATTTAGCGGATCGCCACGCCGGCCATCCGCTTCCGTCGCTATCCGCACATCCGCTTCTTCACCAGCAAGGTCACCACTTCGGTCAATCAGAACCGCAAGTTCGTCGGCGGTTCGCGCGCGCCGCTTCTCGGCTTTTCCCGAACGCTCGTCTGTGACCAGCAGGATTGCTTCCTGTGTTGTGTCATCGCTCGCTTCCTCGCCCATGACTTCGCCGAGCAGCGAACGGTCGAGAGTGAGAATCGCAGCGCGTTGTTCCGCGCGCGGCGTATCATCGCCGTACATCCAGTCCATTACAAATCCGAACTGGAGACTTGCAGCGAAGGGCGATGGCTGAGTCGTTGTCACTGTGTGGATCTTGACTTCCCCGCGCTCGATGGAGGTGAGCACCTGTTTCAATCCATCCATGTCGAACGCGTCCTGAAGCACTTCTCTATACGTCTCGACAAGAATGGGGAAGCTCGGGAACTGGCGAACTGCCTGAAGTAGATCGAGCGATTTCAATCGCTGCAGCCAAAGAGGCATTCTGCGTTTTGGATTTCCGCGGGGAAGCAGAAGCGCACGTGCCGCATTCATTCGAAAGCGTGCTCCAAAGAGCGATGTCCTGCCAACTTCCTCGAGGACCAGCTGCTCCGCTTCGGTCGGTGATAAGCCCAACACCTCCGAGATGGGCGGAATTGTGCCCAGGTCGGGAAGACGAAGCATGATGCCGTCGTCGGTTGTTTGTACCTGCGGCTCCGTTCCAACTGATTCGCGGATGCGCTGCGCCAGCGCCATCCCCCAAGGTGCGGTTACCCTGCCGCCGTAAGCAGCGTGAATTACAATCCGCACGGCACCTGTGTCATCGCGAAACGTTTCCACTACAATCGTCTCATCGTCAGGCACGACGCCAGTGGAAGCGCGCTGCTGTGCGACGTACTCACGCAGCGAGTGGATCGTCGCTGGATCACAGGCGTGTTTTTCAGCCAATGATTTGTCCGACGCCTCGCCCGCCAGCTCCCGCCGTAATGCGCCCACCCTGCGGCTCAATGGCAGCGAGCGCGCGAAATATTCCCCGTGCCAAAAAGGCATCCGTGCCGGCACTCCCGGGGCGGGGTTGACAACTACCCGGTCATGTTCAATCGCTGCAACCCGCCAGGTGGTAGAGCCGAGCTGGAACACATCGCCAATGCGGGTTTCATGAACGAACTCTTCGTCGAGTTCGCCCAGCCTCGTGCGATCAGGAAGATTGACGGTGTACAGACCGCGATCGGGTATGGTGCCGCCTGAAACAACCGCCGTAATTCTCGCAGCTCGGGAGCCCGTCAGCCGGTCACTCACTTTATCCCATGTGATCCTGGGCTCGAGCTCCGAAGCAATGTCCGACGGATACTTCCCCGAAACCATCGACAGCACTTCGTCGAAAGCGTTGCGCGACAGCCGGTGATACGGATATGCGCGACGCACAAGCGCGAACAGATCGCTGGAAATCCAGTCGTCAATGGCAACGGCGGAAACGACGGCCTGCGACAGCACATCGAGTGCATTCTGAATGACGATCGTCGGTTCCACGTCTCCTGCGCGCATTGCAGGGATGATTGCCGCGATTTCCATTGCGTCATCCCTGAACGTCGGCACGAATACACCGCGACTCGCAACTCCGAGCGTATGTCCTGCACGTCCCACGCGCTGCAATCCGGATGCGACTCGCTTGGGTGACTGTAGCTGGACAACGAGATCAACAGTCCCGATGTCGATGCCCAATTCAAGAGAGCTGGTGGTTATCAGCGCGCGAAGAGCGCCTGCCTTGAGGCGTTCTTCCAGCGCATGCCTACGTTCACGCGAAAGCGATCCGTGATAGGGCTGAGCGATATCTTCTTCAGCGAGCGCGTTCACGCGTCCCGCAATTTTCTCAGCCTGCGCCCTGTTATTTACAAAAACGAGCGTAGTTCGGTTCTCGCGAATCTTTGCCAGAACGAGTGGCGCGACTGCAGTCCATACAGTTCCTCCAATCTTGCCGAGATCCGGAAGCGGCGACTCGACCGACAGATGCATTTCCTTTGTCATCCCGCAATCCACGATCTTCACAGGCCGGAATTCCTGCTTGCCTTCGGCTGACTCCGTTGTGCCGCCTAGAAAACGCGCAACTTCTTCGAGGGGACGCTGAGTTGCGGATAGTCCAATTCGTTGCGGCGGTACTTCACATACTTCTTCGAGACGCTCCATGGTGAGCGCCAGATGCGACCCTCGCTTGCTGCCCGCGATTGCATGTATCTCGTCGATGATGACGGCGCGCGTTCCACTGAACATCCCGCGGCCTCGAACTGTCGTGAGCATTATGCTCAGCGACTCGGGCGTTGTGATAAGAATGTGCGGTGCCTTTCTCAGCATTCGCGCACGCGCAGAGGCCGGCGTATCTCCCGTCCTGACGCCTACGCGAATTTCCGGGAATATTTTGCCGGTTTTCTCGAATCGCGCGCGCAGCTCGGCAAGTGGAAGGTCGAGGTTGCGCTGGATGTCATTGTTCAGCGCCTTGAGCGGCGAGATGTACACGAGCTGCGTAGCATTCGGGAGCGGCGCCTCGAGCCCACGTACGATCAGCTCATTAAGTTCCCAGAGGAATGCCGCGAATGTCTTTCCTGTGCCTGTCGGCGCCAGGATGAGTGTGTGACTGCCCGACGCGATAGACTTCCATCCGCCCTGCTGCGGTTCACTCGGATCCCCAATGCGCTCGAGGAACCAGGCGCGGACGTCCGGGTGAAAACCTTTTAAAGCACTCGCCTTAGTTTTTGTGCGCCCCATTCAAGAATGCGTCCTTTCAACGGGCGCTTGCGAAATGTTTCGAGTTTGATCTCTTCGGAATACTTCAGGTCTTCCAGGAAGATCGAATCCATTTTTGCGCCGATTCCCTTATCCAGCGCAACGATCATCGATTCGTTGTTGAACGACATCGACCTGTTGTCAAAGTTCAGCGATCCCATTCCCGACCAGACGCCATCCACAACGATCGTCTTTGAGTGCATCATCGTCGGGCTGTACTCGTAGATGCGGACGCCTCCTTCCAGAAGCTTGTCATAGTACGCGCGTCCCGCATACCAGGTTGTCTTCACGTCGGTTTTGCCGCTTACGGTTAGGACTCGTACATCGACGCCGCGCTTCCGAGCCTTCAGCAGACTTTGCATGAAAGATTCGCCCGGTACGAAATACGAATTGGCGATGTACAGAGTTTTTCGGGAACCCGCGATCGAGAGTGCGAGAAATCTTTCAGCCGGAGTACTGCCAATTGTTGGTGCCGTGTGCATCAAACCTGCGACAACGGTTCCCTCCTCCTTGAATGATGCAGGCGGGAAAAACATATCGCCGGTAATCAGCTCGCCGGTCGTCTCAGCCCAGCCCGAAGCGAATGCCGCCTGCAGGGCTGCGACTGACGGCCCCGTAAAACGGACATTCGACTCGCGCCACTGATCGTCGTGACGGCCGTCGCCGAGCCAATAGTCAGCAAGACCAAAACCTCCGGTGTAGCCGACACGTCCATCCACGACAACCACTCGCACGTGCGATCGCTGTGCTGCTTTGTGCAGCGTGTACCACTTGAGCGGTCGCAGCCACGCAACCTCGACTCCGTTCTTTCTAAGATTGTCTACCCACTCGCCCTTCAGGGGCTGCGATCCAAAAGCATCCATCAGAACAAGCACGCGAACCTTTGCTTTCACTCGATCGATGAGATACTTCGCCATCGTATCGGCAACCGCTCCTGGCTGCGAGTAGTACATCTGCACTGTAATTGTGTGCTGTGCCGATGCGAGATCGCGCCACAAGGGCGGATATGTCTGATCTCCGTTGTTCAGGAGCTCGATAGTGTTTCCAGGCTCCAGATGGGTACCGGTGTAGAGCTCGAACGACCGCGAAAAGAGCGAGTCGTTCACATGTGGTGGCCCTTCGTGATCTCCCTCGGCGATTACCTGCGTGACAGTTGCGTCACGGGTCACGGAGAGAATTCCGATAAGCGCCAGAACTACAGCGATTACCGCCAGGATCGTAAATGCCGCGTACTTTAGGATTGTCATTTAAAGCGGCTCATGTGCAGGGGTCGTTCCAAACATACGGCCTTGATGAACAAAGTTCTTGCAGGACAGGCGTTTAAGCATCAGTTTAGCGCTTCATGACACTGGCTGCCCGCCGACGAAACGCGATGCGGGCCATCCTTCTTGACCGCTCGCTCGAGGCTCTGCCGATTTTCAGACTGAGTGATTCAGCTGATGAATCGGCCATTAGCTACGCACCCCACGAGGGTGGGCGCTGGCGTGTCCTCCCCGGTCCCGCCGATCGCCTACCGGGCACGTTCGACCAGGATGTGTACGTGGAGCTCATGCATCGATACAGCGAGGCCGGGTTCCCTGCAGAAGGCACGGTAACTTTTACCCTGCATTCCTTTCTCAGGTCGATCGGGCGACGTGTCGATGGACGAACCTACGAGCAGCTTCGGTCGGCGCTTACCCGTCTGCTTCGCACTACGCTTGAATCGACCGGAGTCTATCTGACAGCGGGCGATGCGTCGCCCCTCGACGGACGGTTCACAATCCTGACGAATGTCTCGATCGAACGCCGGAGGCTCGCCGACCGTGAACAGTTCACTCTCTTTCCAGTTCTCACAGCGTCAGAACCGGGTGATGCGCGAGTCACAATCTCGCCACTGCTTCGTGCAAATATCGCGGCCGGGCACACCGTGACTTTATCGTCGGCCCAATATCAGTCGCTGTCAAACCCTGTTGCTCGTCGCCTTTATCGTGTTCTCGAGGTCGCGCGAGAAAACGAAATGGTCACCTGGCGTGTCAGATTGGATAGTCTCGCTGAACAATTGCCGCTCACTCAGCGGTATCCTTCGCATCTGCAACGGGTACTGCAACCGGCCCATGAAATGCTCATGGCGGCAGGACTGGTAAGGGACGCTTCGTTCCGTCAGGTTAATCGCCGCTGGTTCGTGGATTATGTGCTCGCAACCCGCGTTCCCTAGGCTAACGGAACCAAGAGTCCCGAACTGGCGTATTTAACTACTATTATAGTAGACGCTGCTAAGTCGACTCCCATTGGTTCTGACATGTTTTCTTCCAAAAAATCCAGGATTGCAGTTATCGCGCTGGTCCCTCTCCTTGCCGGCGGATTTGTCGTCCAGCAAGCGGAGACCCGCGACAATGCTCGCCTTCTCGACGATGTCCTCACGATTGTCTCCAGTCGTTTTGTTGACACGGTCAGCACGGCCGATCTCTATGAGAAAGCTGCGCGCGGCCTCGTTCGCGAGCTGAACGACCCATATACGGTTCTCTTTTCGCCGAAAGAACTCTCGAATTTCAATGCTACGAGCACCGGCCGTTACGGTGGGATTGGAATGGAGATCGGCGAAACCCAGGGCTTTGTCACGGTCCAGCGTGTGTTTCCCAACACTCCGGCAGCAAGAGCGGGTGTCGGCGAAGGCGACCGGATCATCATGGTTGACACCATGTCCGTACGTGGATGGACGACGGCCCAGGTTTCTGACAAACTGAAAGGCGTTCCCGGAACCAAAGTGCTCGTAAAGTTTGCGCGCCCCGGTGTAACCGAGCCCATTCCAGTCACTTTCGCGCGCGCCATCATCAAGATTCCGGCAGTTCCTTACGCAATCATGCTCGATGGGAAGGTCGGCTACATCCCGCTTCAGCAGTTCAATGAAACGGCAACCGAAGAGCTGCAGGCAAATGCTGCCCGTTTGATGAAAGAAGGTGCACGCGGAATCATTGTGGATCTGCGCGGCAATCCGGGCGGTATCTTTGACGAAGCACTCAGCGTAAGCAACCTGTTCCTGCGCCGCGGTCAGGAAATTTCCAGCATCCGTGGACGCAATGCGGAAACACAGACCTTCGCTGCTACCGAGTCGCCGCTTGCCGCCGACCTGCCTCTCGTAGTTCTCAGCGATGGACGCAGCGCGTCGGCATCTGAGATTGTTGCCGGTGCACTTCAGGATCATGACCGCGCTCTGATCGTCGGAACGACTTCCTACGGAAAAGGTCTCGTGCAGACAGTGTTTCCGCTCAATGGCGGATACGCACTCAAGATGACGACTGCAAAATGGTATACGCCGAGCGGACGCTCGATTCAGAAGGAGCGCAAGCTTCTCCCAAGCGGTGAGTTTGTCGAGGTTATGCCCGACTCGCTTGAAACCGACAGCGTTCGCAAGTCGCGCCCAAAGTTCAAGTCGGACGCGGGTCGTATCGTGTACGGGGGTGGAGCCGTAACTCCCGACATCATCGTTCGCTCGGACACGCTCACGACTTCCGAGCAGAAACTTCTGCGCTCGCTGGCACCCAAGGCACCAATCGTACAGGCCGAGCTCCAGAACTTTGGCCTCGAGCAGAAAGGAAAGGTTCGTCCGGACTTCGTGGTTACACCGGCGTGGAGGAACGATTTCTACAGTCGTCTCGTCGCGAAAGGGGTAACGATTGACCGTAAGGAGTACGATGCGGGCATCAATGAGATCGACCGACTTCTGATCAACAACGTTGCGCGCATCTCCTTCGGAGATTCTACTGCGAAACGTCGCGAGCTCGTTGACGATTCACAGCTTCTCAAAGGGCTCGAAGTAATGCGCCGGGCAAGGACGCAGGCCGATCTATTCACGATCGCCCAGAAGCAGCAGGTAGCCCTTCAGAAACACTAGCCGTCCAAAACAAGTAGTTCAGCCCCGCCATACGCTATCGCGATGGCGGGGTTTTTTGTGTACACTCATCAGTGCAACCCAGACTGGAGTATTCGTGATTACCACCGCAGTAATTGTCTCAATCGCTTTGTTCGCCGTTCTAGTGATGGTGAAATCTTTCAAGATCGTAGGACAGGCTGAAGTTCTGGTCGTAGAGCGCCTTGGCCGTTTTCACCGCGTCGCGCGTTCGGGCTTGAACATTCTGATTCCATTTATCGAGCGTCCAAAGACGATCGATGTGCGCTACTTCGAGAGCGATGTTAGCGGCGTCAAACGCATCAGCGCAGGCTCCACAAGCCGCATCGACCTTCGTGAACAGGTTCTTAACTTTCCAAGCCAGCCCGTCATCACGAAAGACAATGTCACGATCGACATCGATGCAGTGATTTATTACCGCGTTGCTGATCCGCAGAAGGCGACGTACGCAGTTCAAAATCTTCCCTATGCACTCGAAACTCTGACACGCACTACTCTCCGCAACATCGTTGGAGAAATGGAGCTCGACCAGACGCTCGGCAGCCGCGACATCATCAACAAGCGGATGCGCGAAGTCATCGAAGAAGCATCGATTGGATGGGGCGTGGACGTAACTCGCGTTGAGCTGCAGTCCATCGAGCCGCCGCGCGACATTCAGCAGTCAATGGAGCTGCAGATGCGCGCCGAGCGTGAACGGCGCGCGGCAGTGACAAACGCAGAAGCTGGAAAGCGCGCGGCGATTCTGGAGGCCGAAGGCGTTCGAGAGTCGCAGGTACGGCGCGCAGAAGGCGAAAAGGACGCTGCAATTCTTCGTGCGCAGGGTCTGGCGACAGCTCGCCTCGCGATGGCCGAAGCAGAAGCGCAGGCCATTCAGAAAATCGCGTCGGCGCTCCCCGAGGGTCAGGCGGCGATGTATCTGCTCGGAACAAAGTATCTCGAGGCGCTTCCAATACTCGCGCAGGGTAAGGGCTCAACGATTTTCCTTCCGGCTGAGGCGGCTGGCGTCATGGGAGCAATTGGCGGCCTGCGCGAGCTGATCAGCCGAACGGGCCAGAACAATGCCCCTGATGAGATCACTGCAGGGAAACCAAAAATTTGACGGACATCAACAAGGAGCGGGCAGAACGCATTGCCCGTTCAGTTCCCTGCCCAAGCTGCGGTGAGTACAACTTCAAGAAACTGAAAGTCACCGCCGCCAGTGAATCACATCGCGAGACTCTCGGTGAGGTCTGGCATGCAGTCAAGACATGCGGTGTTTGCGGCGCCATAGTGGAAATTGGAATTGACGCTGAAGGCGACATAGTGTACGGCGAATAAAGCCGCGGCTATAAAAAAAGAGGCCGGAATATCCCGGCCTCTTTTTTATTTCCTTTCTGTCAGATTAGACTGCGTCGGACAAGCTCGTAAAGTTGAAGTCTCTCACCTTGAGCGCGGGAACCACAACCGGCCCCCCCTGCTCCGTCCCGGCAATTCGTACCGCGGGTCCGATCGCTTCGACATTGTTCAACATGAACAATGGCGATTCGTTGAACCGGAAATTCTTGATCGCCTTCGTGATCTTGCCATTCTCGATCAGGAATGTTCCGTCACGCGTAAGACCCGTGTAAAGAATGGTGCGTGGGTCTACGGGACGCAAATACCAGAGACGCGTGACGAGCACGCCGCGGGGTGTGGACTTGATCATTTCCTCGAGCGAAGTATTTCCGCCTTCCATCTTAAACGTGTTCGGGCCACCAGTTGCCTGCTTACCCTGCTTCTGAGCCCAGAACCTTGAATAGAACAACTGCTTCAACACACCATTTTCAACCCATACCTGGCGCGCGAGCGGAAGTCCCTGGCCATCATAGGGATTGCCAAGCAGCTGTGGATCCTGCGGGTCGGAAAAAATCGTCACGCGCTTGTCCACAATCTGCTCGCCGATTTTGTTACCGCCCCCTGTTTTCGTGAAGGCGCTTCTTCCTTCATCGGCCGAACGTGCTGCCAGCGAGCCGCCCATCAGCTGAACGAGATCGCCTACTGCCTGCGGCTCCAGAATCGTCGTGTACTTTCCCGGCTCGATCGCAACTGGACTCTTCGATAGGCGCGCCTTTGTAATCGCGTGATTGCTAAGCGCTGCAAAATCAACCTGCCTCCAGTCCGGATGCTCGCCGCCTGCCCAGCCTGAACCAGTACCGTCATTTGTGCGAACAGTCACTGTGTAGTTCACGTTGGTCGAGCGATTGTATGCGAACAGTCCTCGATTATTTCCAAGCGCGCCTGCGCCGACGTTTACGATGATGAATCCCGCCGTTGCCAGGTCACCCGCCTTTCTTGCCGGCTCGAGCGCAGTCAATGCCGCACGCGCGCGGTCTTCAGGCGTGAGGTTCGCCGTCGACTCGAAATAACTATCAACGGGAATGTAGGTCTGCGGTCCGAGTCCGGGCATGTTCTCCGGATCATCGGGCGACAGCCTTGCAAGCGCCTCAGATTTTGCAACAACATCTTTCAACGAGTCGTCGGAGAAGTCGTTTGTCGTTGCGACAGCGTGCTTCTTTCCGATTGTACTTTGGACCCCGAGCCCCCCGCTAAGAACTGCGCCGGAAGTCGACATCTGGTTTGCTGCAAAACGAACGTCCGTCTGATAGCCTGTCCCAAGGTTTACGGTCACTTCATCCGCTTTCGATAACTTTGCGATCTTCTGAATGATTGACTGCGCTTCTTCGCGCGAGATCAGCGCTTCCGTCGGCGGAGCCGCCGAGTCGGAAACAAAGAGGCGCTTGGGCTCGCGCGCTGTATCGATGACTTCGCGGCTCATGCCTTCCTCCCGGTGTTGATGACATTGATGTTACGGAAACGGCTCGGTACGCAGCCATGACTTACAGCGTTTGACTGACCTGGCTGTCCCTTCCCGTCATTGAAGGCAGATCCCAGCTGATAGCTTTTTTTCCCGCCGATCATGTCCATCGAGTTCCAGAAGTCCGGTGTACGCATCTGATATGCAACGTCCTTGAGCATACCGACAATCTTTCCGCCCTTCACTTCATAGAACACCTGGCCGCCGAACTGGGCGTTGTATCTCTGCTGATCGATCGAGAATGAACCGTCGCCGATAATGGCAATGCCGCGGTCCGTTGCACCAATGATGTCCTCCCAGCTGGTTTCCTTCTTTCCGGGAAGCAGTGAAACGTTCGGCATTCTCTGGAACTGTACGCTGCTCCACGAGTCTGCATTCGAGCAGCCGTGCGAGCGGGTTGGTTTTCCATTCTTGTCGTACCACCACTTGAGCCAGTTCGCCTGCTCTCGTGTGGTCTGATAATCGTTCACGACACCGTTCTTGATGATCATGAACTCTTCCGGCTTCACACCTTCGTCGTCGTAACCGATGGTTGCACAGCCGCCTACCTGCGACCTGTCGCCCTGGATATTCATGAACTCCGGACCATACTTGAATTTTCCAAGCATTTTTTCCGGCGGTGCGACGAAGCTCGTTCCTGCGTAATTGGCCTCATAGCCGAGGGCGCGATCCAGTTCTGTCGGGTGCGCGATGGATTCATGAATCGTGAGCCAAAGATGCGACGGGTGCAAAATGAGATCATAGCGGCCGACTTCGACCGGCTTGGCAGTGAGCTTCTCGACTGCTTCAGCTCCCCACTTCTGAGCGTTGCCCACAAGATCCTGCTCCAGCACATACTCCCACCCGCGCTCCATCGGCGTCACCATATTGCTTCGGGACTGGAAGTCGGAGAAGTCAGCTGATACTGCAGTGATCGTGAATGGCACGGACACGCGAATGATCGTCTGCGAAATAACCGACCCTTCGGTAGAGGCAAAGTTTCTGTCTTCCTTTACGAAGAAGAGCCCTGAGTTGACGAACCGAACCCCTTTCACCTTCAACGCTTCTGCGTTCGCCTTCAACAGCAGATCTGCGCGCTGTTCGATAGGAATGGTGAATGGATCGATTTTGAATGCGCTCTTCCATGTAGCGTTGGGGTACGACGCCACGGGAGCGAGCTTAACGGGTTGATCGCGTGCAATCCTGTTGGCCTTTGCGATTGCGACAGCTTCTTTCGCTGCGCGCGCAACTCCATCAGGTGTGAGCACTTTCGTCGCCCCGAAACCCCACGTACCGTCCACAAGTGCACGAACGCCGCAGCCGATTGAATCGGTATCCGCCGTCTGAACGATCTGCTGTTCGCGTGTGAAGACGATGCTGTTTCGGTAACGACCGATGCGCACGTCGGAATAGGAAGCGCCGCCCATTTTCGCGGCATTCAGTGCGGCCATCATCAGGTCGCGAACTGAATCTTCGGGCGGCATCTCCACCGCGCCGGAACTGTTTGACAGGATTCCGCCGTAAGCTTTACGCGGAATCAGCGTGGATGCAGCCGCGGCACCTGCTACGGCCAAACCACCTTTCTTGATGAAATCTCGCCTAGTTTTCACAAGCCAGAGGGCTAAAGGAAATTCGAATATCGGGTCCGGACCGTTGACCCGCAATGCGGG
>JANLYJ010000380.1:0-4398 GCA_031365555.1 Gemmatimonadaceae bacterium
GGCATCGGTTTGCTTCCCAACGTGTTGCACATGCGCCCCGGAAATATTCACGTTGCCCCAGCCTCCGCCCCCGGCCACAACGAGCTTGTACGCTTTCCCCTTCTTGCGGAGCTGCTCCAGCGCATTGACCAGTCGCTGCAGGTTCTTACGCGGTTCCGGCGTTCCCACGAAGAGCACATAGGGTTCCTGCCTATCAGTGATGCCGGTCGCACGCTCATAGAAGACGTCATCGATTCCATTCCACACAACCCTGATCCGGTCGCTTCCTACTCGCGCGAGTTGCTGGAGATCATTGGCAGTGTCAGCGGACGGAGTGATCAGGAGATCCGCTGCCTCGAGCATACGCGCCAGTGTGGCGCGCGAATAAAATCGTGTCCATCTCGGCATGGTATTCGGAAACCTGAGAGCAACCATGTCGTGCACCGTCACTACAAGGGGCGGGGTACCCCGGGTAATCGGCGCGCGAACAGCAGGGCAGTGATAGATGTCCGCGTCGAGATACGCAGCTTCCCGCCTCCCCGCATAGGGATACCAGAAGAAATCCTGCTCCGCTGTTAGAAGTTTTTGACGGAGCCCGGGCTTCACCAGCCCCCCACCGCCAATCTCCTCGACAACAACATCGGCGCGGCGGTTTAGCGCTGCAGACAGACCGCGCGCATACCGCGCCGTACCCGCATCTGACTGCCTCACATGATGCATGTCCAGCGCGACGCGCATCAGGATTTCCCATTGAAAAAACCTTCGACCGTGCCCGCGAAAATCGCCCACCCCATCTTCGGCCGGCCGGACAATGCTTCGAGGATTGCCTTCGCAGGTTTCGTAGCGACAAGGTAAACCGATGCTATCCAGCGATTGACCCCCCGAAAATTCCTCTGGACATAGAGCACGCGATGCCGCACCTGTGCTCTCATGATGTACGGTGACGTCTTCGCCGGCCCGACTGTCGCGCCGACTTTATGGTAGACAATCGCTTTCGGGGCGTAGAGAACCGGAAACCCCGCTGTGCGGGCGCGATAGGAATACTCAGCGTCTTCGTGATATAGAGGAAAATAGATCTCAGCCAAAAGTCCTATTCGGTCGATCACGGGGCGTGAAATCAGCATCGCGCATCCGCTAATGAACTCTGTATCCACGGGCTTAGATGATGTCGGCACATCCATCATGTGCTGGATCAGGGCGCGGTAGGGAATCTCCCGGCCACCTGCGTACCACACCTTCGTTCTGTTCGGATGTTCGTAGATGGTACCGGTCATGAGACCAGCATCGGGCGCGACACGCAGCGCGGTCTCTATCTCGGCAAAAAAGCGGCGCTCCACCATCGCATCGTTGTTAAGCAGCAGAACGTGCGTTATCCCAGCGAGACCGAGCAGATACTCGATACCGACATTGTTGCCGCCGGCGAACCCGAGATTGTTCTCGAGGACGATCAGCTTGAACCATGACTCTGTCCGGGAATGGTGGAGCGACTCCCACTCGCGAAGTCTCTCGACACTGTTGTCGGCCGACGCGCTATCTATAACTACTACTGCAGCAGGTTGCGGATCCGCATCCCACAATGAGTCCAGCGCTGCGAGAGTATCGTTGGCGTTGTTCCAGTTCAGGAGTACGACGCCAACTCCCGTCTCAGCCATCTGTAGCCGCACTTTCTGACAATTTCCGCGTAAGCGATTGTGATGCAGTCACACCGGCGCCGGCAATCCAGAAGAAAAGCCAGCCGAGCGTTATCGAGTTGAACACAACCGCAGTGACGCCGTTGATTGCGATGCCGATGCTGGTCAGCCAGATAACGATTCCCATCCGGCGGCGCGAATCATCCTCAGCGTACTGGAACAGCGTGAGACCTGTTTTTCCAATGCTGTATAGAACCAGCAGCAGCAGGGTCAGTCCGATGACGCCCATCTCGATTCCATATTTTAGGAAGAGATTGTCGCCGGCGATGTATTTCAGGCCGGCTCTCACAGCTGTCTGGTCTGCAGTTCCGAGTCCCCACCCCCAGGGCCTCTCAAAAAATGCGGAAGCTCCGCGCAGCCAGTCGTTCATGTGCGATACACTGCTGCCTTCCTGCCACGACAGGGTTTGCCACACAAAAGTCGGGAATCCGGGGATGAGAATAAATGCCGCTACGAACACCAGGCCCATCATCGAAACGCCCGCAACGGCCCACTCTGGGCGTTTCATGAGCAGTACAAAGAGAACAAGCTGAATGAACGCGATGAGAATTGTCATGCGGGTCAACGTCATGAACAGCGCGGTGCAAATGATCAAATAGCCAAAGACCTGCAGTGGAATACGCTTCGCCCTCCAGAATACGTAGGAGGTCGCGAGTGGGAAAAAGAGAATGAAAGGAACTGCGAAGCCCTGTCCGCTCAGGTAAACGGAACCCGCGCGTCTGAACGGTCGCCCCGCAATGAAGGTCCAGTAGTTCGACGGCAGGCCGTACTCGTTGCCCTGTGTAAACGCAGACACTCCGAGGAAGTTCTGGAAGTAGGCGGCCACGCCCAGGCCGACGAGCATTTCAGGGGAGACAATAAGACGCTCCACAATTCCGATGACGCATGTAACGACGAGGAGAAAAAAAAGACGTCGTGCGCCCGACTCTGATTCGATCAGCTCCGGTGTGGACCGGCCGACGAAGTAGATCAGCATGAAATAGACTGCGTCGCGCAAACCCATTAGCTGCGCTTCTATCGGAAGCTCCGCATTGAAAAACGGATTTGCTGTAAGCAGGTAGCAGATCGCAGTGAAGAAAAGCGCCAGCACGAAGAAATCGGTCCAGCTGACTTCGGTCTTTTCGTTGCGCCCGGCAATGGCGCGGAACACCACGACGATCAGCAGCACGGCGAGAAGAACTTCCTTCCACGCGGCCATCTGGCGAACGAATCCCTCGGGCAGCCGGAACAGCCCGTAGAGAGAAGCGATAATGAGACTGTGGAAGGCGAGTCCCCACGCAAAAATGGGAAAGACTCGTCGGCTAATTACAGACTCAGCCACTCTCTGCCACCCGGCGGCGGCGGCCACCGGGGAATGGGATGTGAGAAAGCGAGTCACTCAGCTGGCTGGCCGTTGCAGGATTGCGCACCTGCCAGTCGGCCATGATTACAGCACAACCTGCGAACAGAATGCCGAGTATCGTTCCCACTGCGAGCGAACTCGCAGCGAGCAGCCAGTACCGCGGCCAGAGCGCTTTGCGCGACGGATAGGGCCGGTCAACGACCGTGATCAGGGCAGCATCATTGATTGCATCCAGGCGCGCAGCCTCGAACTGCTGCTGCAGCGTCAGGAACAGACCGCTCGCAATGTCAAGATTTCTCTTCAGGCGCAGCTCCTCGGACAGGAGCTCCGGCGATCCGCGGCAGCATCCGCGGTTCTGGGCGTAAAACGATTTCTGACGATCCTCTGCCACCCGAAGCTCAAACCTCGCGCTATCCAGTCGCGACTGCAAAAACGCTCGCTTGGCGGTAGAGCGCGTACCCCGCTGCTCTTTGTTGAACTGGTCAACGAGATCTATAGTCCGCTGCGCGATCCCAGCGGCAAGTTCGGACCAGCGGGCGTCAACTTCCACGCGGACAAGGTTTGTTTTTGTGTCGAAGAAAACATTGATGGACTTGGACATCTGCTTCATCGCCATTTCCACGCGACGCGCGGGGTCCTTGGACTTGATTTTCATTATATCGACGAGCGTCGCGCTGTCGTTGGGATTTTCAGTCCTCGGATCGGCAAACTTCGAGTTCACCAGCCGGCGGCGCAGCTCTTCGCTCTCGATAAGGTCGGAGTAGAAGGCCGGCGACTCTGACGGATCGCCAACACTTGGCATCCCGAACTGTGAAGCGAGTCCACTAAGGGCACCCGAGCTCAGTGACCCGCCCAGCTTGCTTGAGGTCGACGCATTCGCGACAAAGGACGCCTTGGTCCGATACACCGGCGGTATGATGACAGCCGCAATGCCCGCTGCGATGACTGTCCCGAGGACGACCTTCGCAATGAGCGGCCAGCGTTCGATGATCCCGGCAACCCAGGTTCCGACAGTCAGTGTAGACGCGCGTTCTATCTGTGCCATTTAAGAGCTAATGATAACACCCGCTTCCGCCGAACACCCGCCTTTTCTGTCAGTTGGCGCTCCTGGAAGCGATCACGTAATGCGACCATCCCATCCAGTGCAGCTTCGCTACATATCGCGAGCGCGTATTCGGACGAAGTAGAGCGAGCAGCGGGTAAAGCACCACGAACAGCAGGTTCCTCGATTTTCCCGTAGACTCCAAAACGAGTCCGGCTCGCTCGCTTCCCGCGCGCATTTCCTCGATCGGAACCAGCGCCGTATGAGTTGGGTCGTCGTAAAAATTCATCGTCACGCTTCCTGCCGCTTTCCCGGTCACGGTCATGGCCGTCAAAGAGACCGCG
>JANLYJ010000389.1:0-5327 GCA_031365555.1 Gemmatimonadaceae bacterium
CGAAGCGCTGGACGACGATGGCGAAGGATCTGAAGGGTGTGTCGGAAGAGACGACAACCGGCGTGCACAGACTGTATCAGATGATGGAAGCCGGAACGCTTCTCTTCTGCGCGATCAACGTCAACGATTCAGTTACCAAGAGCAAGTTCGACAACCTGTACGGCTGCCGTCACTCACTGACAGACGGAATCCTCCGCGCGTCTGACGTGATGCTCGCCGGCAAGGTCGCAGTCATCTGCGGCTACGGCGACGTCGGCAAGGGATGCGCACAGGCCCTGAAGGGTCAGGGCGCGCGCGTCATCATTACGGAAATCGATCCGATCTGCGCACTTCAGGCGGCGATGGAAGGCTACCAGGTCACGACGCTCGATGCAGTTCTCGAGACGGGCGACATCTTCATCACAGCGACAGGCAACAAGGACATCATCACGGCTGATGACATGGCGCGCATGAAGGACAAGGCGATCGTCGGCAACATTGGTCACTTCGACAATGAGATTGACATGGCCGGCCTGAACAAGGTCAAGGGCATCAAGCGCACGCAGATCAAGCCGCAGTACGACGAATACACTTTCGCCGATGGACACAGCGTCATGATCCTCGCCGAAGGCCGTCTGCTCAACCTTGGCTGCGCAACCGGTCACCCGAGCTTCGTCATGTCGGCGAGCTTCACCAACCAGGTGATGGCGCAGATCGAGCTGCACACCAACAACGCGTCGTATGAAAAGAAGGTGTACACGCTGCCGAAGAGACTGGACGAGAAGGTTGCACGTCTGCACCTCGACAAACTTGGAATCAATCTCACCAAGCTTTCAAAGGAACAGGCTGACTACCTCAACGTTCCGCTCGAGGGACCGTACAAGCCTGACCATTATCGCTACTAGAGATAGACTTAAACTGCCACATAAGAACTACCGAGCTAGCAGCAGCCAGCGGTAAGCGGGAGGCCTGGAGCCGGCCCCAAGCTGCCTGCTTCAAGCGAGCTGCTCCCAGCTTGGTATTTCTTAAGTGGCAGTTACAAAAAGCCCCGCCGATTGGCGGGGCTTTTTTGTCAGCTTGCCTGTGCCCGCTGCATCTGTTGGAGCTCATGCTTCAATCGCGTTATCTCTTCCTGCCTGAGATTCACGGAATGAGCAGCGAGTTTTTGTGCCCTCAATGAACGCTCGAGCTTGTTCAGCAGATTCTGGCAACAGACAACCATGATCATCGCAACGCACGAAAAGTTGAAAGCAATCACGGTCCACGTCGCAAGCGTGCTCGAATCAATCCCGGCGAGCGTCGGATGCCAATTGGTGTACTGGCCTCCAATCAACAATGTCAGAGCGCTAAGGGCGACCGCCCCATATGCGAACCTCGGCCCCATAAGAATCACAACAGCGATGACAAATGCGAGCAGATAGAACAGTGACATCGTGCCGCGCATGAACATTGACGCGAGCCCCAGCCAGTAAGGCACTGCAAGGATGCAGAGCGCGCGAATTCTGAATGAACGATGCAGCAGGGCGGCCAGAGTCACCGCCACCGCAGCCGGAACGTATGAGAGCGTCACCAGGCGCGGTGCACCATGAAACGCGAAGTACAGATAAGGAACGGCTGTAAGTATCGCCAATGGAACAGCAATCCATATCACCTGCGAAAGCGTGACGGATCTCCATTCATCGATCTCGGTGAATTCCTTAGAAGCGGGGAGTTCTTCCCCGTGGATTACGAGCATGATGCTTTTTATGCGAAAAGCCCGCGTGACGCGCGGGGCCGTATACAGCGTTACCCCCGAGGTAACGCCGGAAAGATAGAAATCGGGCGTGTCCGAACCGTGATTTATTCGTTACTTTGGCGCTAACGATTTATGCTAAACCTGACCTTTTTCGGCGCTCCCCCGACCATTTCCGAGGCGGGACGGAATATTCGTCCCCTGCCCTCGCAGCCCAAGCGCCTCGCGCTGCTGGCCTATCTCTCCGTTGCGCCTCACGGGCGGTTCGTCCCGCGCGAGCACCTGCTCGACCTTCTCTGGTCGGAAGACTCACCCGACCACGCCCGCAGCTCGCTCAGGACTGCCATTCACTCAATACGAAGTGCAATCGGGCAGGACTCGATCATCCGCCAGGGAAACTCGGCAGTCGGTATCGCGCCGACTGTTCTCAGTGACGTTGCCGATTTTCGCGCAAAACTTGATGCAGGTGCATTTGCAGAAGCACTCGCGCTTTTCAAAGGCGAGTTCCTCGCCGGGCTTCACGTTGACGACGCTGAGCGCTTTCAGCACTGGCTCGAGAACGAGCGAATGGAGCACAAACGACTGGCCACGAGCGCCGCGCTCGGCCTCGCACATGACGAAGTCGGACGCCACAACATCGCTGGCGCAGTGTTCTGGCTCCGGCGAGCGGAAACCATCACGGGCAAGGATGAGGAGATCTCACAGCGAATCATTGTCGCGCTCGCCGCCGGAGGAAATGCTTCCGCGGCAATTCAGGAATTCACCGATCTCTCGAAATGGCTGCAGACGAACCTTGAAGTTGATGCAAACCCTGAAACAACGAGCCTCGTTCAGCAGATCCGCAGAGGTGAAACTCCCCCGCTTGGCCGCTATTTCACTGCCGCATCTTCCCGCAGCTCGCGGCATGCTCCTGAACTTCCGGCTGCAAGACCGGGCGGCGGCGGTGTGCATGCTCTTAATTTTCGCGACCTCGTCGAGAATGCTGACGACGTGATCTACAGAACCGACCTGTTTGGATGTTTTACTTACACCAATCGCGCAGGTTCGCGCCTGCTGGGTCTCCCACTCTCAAAAATCATAGGCCGTCCTTTCATTGATTTTGTGAGAGCGGACTATAGAAGTCAGACTGTTGACTTCTATCTCCGCCAGATCAAGGAAGAAGTCGAATCAACCTATTTCGAGTTTCCAGTGCATACGGCAAGCGGCGACATCCGCTGGCTCGGTCAGCGCGTACAACTTGTGCGGGACGGTGGTGCACTGGTCGGCATTCAGTCGATTGCGCGCGATATCACTGTTAATCGCCGCGCGCGGCAGTTCGAGACTGCAATGGGAGTCAAAGAGTGACCCACTCCCGCCAGATGCCTAAGAGACCTGCCTAGGCGAACGGATTCGCGTATTCTTTCGCCGCGATTTCCGTAGGAGTGCTCGGAGGGTTCTGGTTTGTCCAGGCGCGCATCGCGTGGAGCTCCTGCTTGAGGCGCGTAATTTCCTGCTGGCGAAGCTCCACTGAATGCGCAGCCAGCTTCTGTGTCTTTAGCGACATCTCGACTTTGCTGAGAAGAATTGAGCACGCCAGGGTAAGCGCCGAAGCAATACAGGTATAGTCGAAAGCCATCAGCGCCCAGAGAAAGAGCGGCTGATTTGCTTCGATGCCCGCAAGTACTGGATGCCATGTCGTGAATTGCCCGCCGACGAAGAGCGTCAACGCCGCCAATGCGATAGCGCCAGCCGCGTAGCGTGAGCCGAGAAAGATCGCTGTGACAATAGGAAAGCAGACGAGATAGAGAAGCGTCAGCGTTCCATACATGAACAGCGTGGCCGTTCCGATCCCATAAGGAATCATTACCAGGCAGAGCGCGCGAACTGGATACGGCAGCGACTTTCGGAACAGCGCGATACTCATGAGTACTATCGCGCTTCCATTCAGAAATGTGGCAATCGTGACACCCCGCATCACTGCGAAATAGGTGTACGGAAAGGACCCGACGACCGCGAGAACAAGAACGAGGCGCAAAACCCTGGTGAGAGTGCGCTCGCGCCACTCGTCGATTTCGAGAAACTCCTCGTTCCCTGAAGAAAGCTCATTGGTGTACACGGTCGGCTTCAGCTCCACAGGGTCTGCGGGTCGGGTGAAGATTCCCGCATAACGGCTACAAAGTTTGCAATCGCTCCGTCGTGGTCGCGCGATGGCGATATCACAGTCTCCATCTTCCGCGGCTCGCCATCCGCAGCTGTGAATTCCACAATTCCGCTCCATTCGCGCTGCTCTCGCACAATTTCAGCGATCGACGCTCCGCCATCACTCAAGGTTCGCAGCTGCTGCAGCCAGAGCACGGACATTGACTTGAGCGACCGACCTGAGAGAACCTCGAAAGCCTTGTTGGCGTAGACGATTTTTCCATCCGGGTCGGTCATAAGAATGATCTCCCTGATCTGACCCACCGCGCGCGCGAGGCGCAGCTTCTCCTCCTCGGCCTTCTTCCTCGTTTCGATTTCGCGCGCCAGCTGCGCATTGATTCGCGTGAGCTCCTGCTGGCGAAGGTCAATCGAACGTGCGGCGATCTTCTGGGTCTCGAGCGAGCGCTCCAGCTTCTGCAGCAGTATCGCCGTGGAAATAGTGAGCACCGAAGCGATGAACGTGAAGTTGAGCGAGATGATTGCCCACTTCACAACCGGTTCGGATTCGACTCCACGCAGGTGGATGTTTGCATTGGCAAGAATGCCAACCGCAATGAGCGTTATCGCTGTGAGTGCGAGCGCGAAGAAAGCGGGCCGTAAACCGAGGAAAAGTGCTGTAAGGACAGGAAATGCAACGAGGTATATCTGGCTCACAGCCCCCACCGTCAGCAGATACCAGGTGCCGACGACATACGCGAGCAGAACCAGAATCCAGGCGCGCACACGAAACGGTATGTCGCCCTTGAATGAAAGCAGGGCGAGAAGGAGCAGTGCTATTCCATCGATCAGCGTGACGAGTGTGGGTCCGCGCCGTATTGCATAAACCGCCGCTGGAATCGCGGTGAGTGCGCCGAGCCCCAGCATGACGAGGAGGACCTTGGACAGGATGCGATCCCGCCATTGGTCTATTTCAGTGAATTCCTGACCGGAGTAGAGGAATTCGTCGAGATATGCTGAGCCGCTCATGCACAACGATAAGGAGTTGTTGAGCGGCGGTCAAAGACTATTCGGTGCCCGTATGACTATGGCGGGGTGAGCAGCGTGGCTTTTGTCCAGATGGCGACCATTTGGCAAACATCGAACGTTTCATAGCTTCAGTCTAAGGTACCACTTGGTCCAGATAACGACCACGGAGCAGCTTTCACCGCCGGCAAGCGTTACGAACTCGGACGGAACGAAGCCGTTCTGGTAGTATTCGATTGCCCCAAGCTCCTGGGATGAAATCCAGAAGTCAGGAGCATCGTCACCACCGCGCCACCGTTTCCCATCCACCACGTACACAAGGCATCCACGGCGCGCTGCAAGCGTGCGCTTCCCACCCATGGCATTGCTGTTCGTGTATGTGAGGCCCGGCAGCGTCTCGAGCAAATTATTCAACCGGAGCGGATCCCGGCGCTGAATGTCTTCTGGAGCAAAGAGTTTTCCGAGGCCGGCTTTC
>JANLYJ010000402.1:0-4894 GCA_031365555.1 Gemmatimonadaceae bacterium
GATACTGGCGACAATGGCCAGCGTACTGCCTTGAGCCAGCTCGCTGTGGATCTCGCCGGCGCTCCTGAGGACTGTTGGCGGTTCTTCGAAATGCTGTTTACCTGTTCGCCGCGCATCTGTAACGTGCGCCTGTTGGCGAGACATTTCGGGATACTTCCCAGCACACTCATGAGTCGGTTCTTTCGTGCAAAGATTCCCGCGCCAAAGCAGTATTTGTCGTCCGCTCGCCTTGTCCGTGCAGCACGACTGTTCGAGAACGCAGGGTTTTCAATCGCGAATGTCGCGAATCATCTTGACTACAGTTCTCCGCAAAGTTTTGGGAGGCACGTTCGTGCATCACTTGGCCTCACTGCGAGCGAGTTCCGCGCACAGTACGATGGCGCGGGAATGTTCGAGCGTTTTCGCGCCGATCTCGTGGTGCCATTCATTCCCCAGCTGCGGGAGCTACGACCGCTCACCGCTCCGCCAGGTTGGATGCGCACCGTCGACAGCAGGTAGAGAACGCTACATCTCTGGCAACAGCGCAGTCACCTGACTCGCCGTTGTCAGCGAAATCACGTTGTAGCCCGCGGCTATCAATGTCTCTCTTCCTCCCTCTTCCCGGTCAACGAGGGCGAGGATTCCTGTCACCACACCTCCCGCAGCCTGTACAGCGGTTGCAGCTCGGAGAGCCGAACCACCAGTTGTGATGACGTCTTCAATTACGACAACCGAGTCCCCTTCACGGAACGGTCCCTCGATCAGCCGCCCTGTTCCGTGTGCTTTTGCTTCCTTGCGCACCGTGAAGGCACGTAGTGGCGCTGAGGTGCTCGCGCTAGCGTAGGAAATTGCGTACGTCATAGGATCGGCGCCCAATGTGAGGCCACCGATCGCTTCTGCTTTCCAGGAAGCATCACGTATCGCTGCCAATCCAAGTGGCCCGATCAGTGAGAGCCCATCAGGGCTCATTGTGGTAAGCCGTGCGTCGATGTATAAGGTGGATTGTCGACCAGAAGCCAGTGTGAACTGACCTCGTCTTGCCGAGCGTTGGGCAAGCATAACGAGCAGCGCGTGGTTCGCTGGCATGGTGGGATGAGGGGAGCAGTGAAACTTCCAAAGGAAACCAATTGATCAGTCAGGATGCCGATGAACGTGCTGGACTCGGCCTTCTTTCACGCTTTCTCGGAGCGATTTTTCTCGTATTGCTCGGTGGGCTTCTCCTGCTCGACCGCTCGCTCTTACGGGCAAATCGCAATCAGGCTGATCTCGATGCGCAGTCAGCAAGCCTTCTGGCTGAGTCATTCGTTGCCACTCAGGCGTCACTTGTCGAGCGTGTCGCCAATATCGTCGGCGGAAGCGAGGGCGCCAAGGACAGCCTGCTGGCGCATGCCAGGGTAGAGCGGCTGCTCGCCAACGTGCCGGAACTGCGCAGAGCATGGGTAATTGATGCAGCCGGCGAGATGCAGCTGGACGTCGCCAAGGTTTCGACTCGTGAGGCAATGCCGACCGAAATCACGGAGCGCATGCAGGCTATTCGGCCCACGAAATCATTCGTCATTACCGTTGTGCCGGCACCGGACAATCATTCGCTCATTGGAATCATCTACTCTCTTCCCGGGCAGGATGGAAACACGGGCGTCGTGACAGGGCTCATTCTCGATGGTTACGCGCTCAAGAATTTCCTCGAGAGAATCCAGTCGAGTACCCGACTCACCCTCACCGTGCTGTCAGGCATCGATACTGTAGCCTTCGTTGGCAAGCCAGGCGGGAATGTCCAGGCATTGTCGGAAGGGAATGGAATTGCTCGATTACCGAGTGGTGGGACATGGAGTGTAAAGACTACCCATGCATTGACGACACGGACGCTCAGGCTGGCACAGTGGACCTTGGGCGTACTTGGAGTGCTGTTCCTGGCTGTCGGATTGCTGCGCGAACAGCGACGCGCACTGCAGGCAGCGGGTCGGTCAGTCGAGTTGGAGCGTCTCTACAGTGACGTCAAGCGGGCGAATACAGCCAAGAGTGAGTTCCTCGCGAATGTCTCGCACGAACTGCGAACTCCCCTGAACGCCATTGTTGGCTTTGTCGAACTGTTGCGTGATGGCTTCTATGGGGATTTGTCGCCCAGGCAGGTACCGCCGGTCGATCGGGTAGCGGCGTCGGCATCGCATCTTCGGCACTTGGTTGATCAGGTACTCGACATCGCGAAAATAGCGGCAGGTCGCCTGGAGGTGCATGCCGAGACGATCGTGTTGCGCCCGTTCGTGCTGAACGTGGCGAGTGAGCTGGAATCGTTGGTGAGCGAGAAGAATCTCACCTTCTCGATGAGCGTTGGTGCCTCCTTGCCGCGTGTTCGTACCGATCCAACGCATCTGCGTCAAATCCTCATCAACCTGATCGGCAACGCCGTCAAGTACACCCCAGCGGGTAGCGTGAGTGTGCGCGCTCGACTTCTCGGGGCTCCAATCCTTGCGGGCGCCAGTCGAATAGACAGCAGTCGAACGAGCGACGACGGATCGCTTCTCGCGCGCGCACCGCGTCCGGGCACGTGGATCGCCCTGCAGGTGGCGGATACAGGAGTGGGCCTGGCACCCTCTGATCTCGAGCGAATCTTCGACGAGTTCGAACAGGTGAATGCAGGACCCCGCGGTGACTCGATGCAGCGCGGCACCGGACTCGGTCTGGCGATTTCACGGCGGCTCGCGCGCCTGCTGGGCGGCGAGATAGGCGTCGAGAGTACGCTCGGACGGGGATCGACTTTTACAGTGTGGCTTCCCGTCAATCCTGCTGATCTGGCGCGGGACCCCATTGATCCCGCACCAGATTCACGCGAAGCACCTATCGCTTGAACATGTCCGTGAAGCGTGACAAAAGCCCCGGCTTCGCGGGCTCTTCGAGCGTAGCGAGTGCAGCGTCGAGTTCACGCGCAAAGGTGACGGAATCGGCATAGCGCTGGCGGGGATCCTTGTGAAGCCCGCGCATGATTACCTGTTCCACCGCTGTTGGAAAACGTAGTCCTGGCCGAGCTGCATTGAGCGGAATAGGCGGCTGAGAGAGCAATTGCGAGAACATCTCTCGAGGAGTTTTCGCCGTGAAGGGCAATGACCCCGTGAGCAGGAGATAAGCAATTGTTGCGAGACTGTACTGATCCGCGGCCGGAGACACGAGCTCACCAGAGAGAGCTTCGGGCGCAACGTACATGAGCGTTCCAACGAAAAACCCGGCGCGCGTGAGGCGCTGTTCGGGTGCCATGTCCGTGTCCGTCGCAATCCCGAAATCCAGCAACTTCACCTGACGGGTTGCGGGATCGTACATGACGTTGTCCGGCTTAAGATCGCGATGCACGATGCCAACGACGTGCGCTGCGTGTACGGCGTCGGCGATCTGTCGAATGATCGTTGCCACCTCGTCTGGCGGCAGCGACCCGTGCTGTTTGGCATATCGTTCCAGCAGCTCTCCCGTGGCCCACTCGATAGCCAGGAAGTGCATGCCGGGCCCGGCTTCACCAACCTCGATGGTCTGGACCACGTTGGGGTGCTGCACACGTTCGCCGTAACGCGCTTCTCGAACGAAGCGTGCTACGGCGGTCTTGTCCTGACGGAGCTTTTCACGCAGGACCTTCACTGCAACGACGCCATGGTCGGGATGCTCAGCACGGAAGACGGCGGATGTTCCACCTTCACCGACTTCACCGCGCAACGCGTATCCCGCCAGCGTTCGACCTACAAGGTTCTCTTTCGCCACGACGCGAACCTAACGTGCTTCAGTGGCCTGTAGCAAGCAGTGAACGCTCTCGATGCCTACGGGGTGGCAACACCACCGGCGTGAATCCGAATGGTCCGACGCTTTCTTGACAAACCACCATGGGGTTCCTATATAGGCCCCCGCGCGTCGCATTGACGTGCCCAGCCGGACGCAGAAGCGGATTCACCTCGTTGTAGGCAGCTCGCAATGGCCAGAGGGAAAGTAAAGTGGTTCAATGACGCCAAGGGGTATGGCTTCATCGAGCAGGATGGCGGTGAGGATGTGTTCGTGCACTTCTCCGCGATCACGATGGATGGATTCAAGACGCTCGCAGAAGGCCAGGAAGTGGAGTTCGAGATTCAGGCGGGTGCGAAAGGACTTCACGCGGCCAATGTGCAGCGCGTTGCCTGAGAGCCTCAGAGTGTGATCGCGTGAATCCTGCTACCGCCTGCCCCGTGGCAGGCGGTGCTGTTTTCGGGGTATGATTCATCGACTCCCCCGATCCAGCCCCTTCGTGACTGATCCAACGTTTTCGACAGCACCACTTGCCACGCGTCCTACCGGACCGCGGCTGTTTCTCATTGATGGCTATGCGCTCATCTACCGGGCCTTTTTTGCCCTGATTTCTCGCCCGCTCACGACTGCCCGTGGCGAGAACACATCTGCCGCATGGGGCATCAGCAATTTCATTCAGCGGCTCACAGCATCGCACAAACCGGAATATCTCGGTTGGGTGCATGACTCAGGGCTGAGCTTTCGCCACGAGCGATATCCAGCCTACAAGGCGACACGCGAGAAGCTGACGGAAGAGCTCCAGAACGACTTCAACACCGGCATGGAGCGTATCTGTCAGATCCTCGAAGCTTATCGGATTCCGATCATCACGCTGCCGGGCTTCGAGGCTGATGACGTCATAGGAACCTTGGCGCGTCAGGGCACCGAGCAAGGGATCAATGTCGTCGTGGTTTCCGGCGACAAGGACTTCCAGCAACTCGTTCGTCCCGGAGTCTGGTTATTGAATCCTGGCCGAGGCGGGCCTGCGGGCGTAGAAGAACAGTGGGTGTCGATCGAGAATGGGAATGAACGGCTCGGAGTGCCGCCCGATCGGGTCACTGACTACCTCGCGATGGTTGGTGATTCGTCAGACAACATTCCAGGCGTCAAAGGCGTCGGC
>JANLYJ010000410.1:0-2397 GCA_031365555.1 Gemmatimonadaceae bacterium
GATGGCGATCAGCGGGAACGACTCGAGGAGCTTGCGCACGAGTTTGCCATTCCGATCTGTGTTACGATTGGCGCGCTCAACGGCAAGGACATCTACCGTGAAGCCAAGGAGCTCGCAAAGATCTCCGACCACATTGTCGTACAGATCCCGCTCATGGAAGACGCCCTTGCCGCCATGTTCAAGCTGAACGCCGAGGGGGTAGGTATCTGCTCCACTCTCGTGTTCAATGGCGCACAGGCTCTGCTTGCGGCAAAGGCCGGTGCATCGATGGTGCGAGTCTCAATGGCAGACCTGGACGCGCAGGGACAGGAAAGCACTGAGACAATCGCAGAAATCCGGCACGTTCTCGAGGCGAGCGGGATGGAATCCGATGTAATGGCGGCGTCACCACAGACTCCCACGCAGGTAGTCGAATGTGTCACTGCGGGCGCAAACATCATCTCGCTCTCCTCGAAAGTGATCCGCTCGCTCCTTGTACATCCACTCACGGACCGCGGGCTCGACCGGTTCCTGAGTGACCTTTCAAAGCGCCCGAAGAGACATTCTTGAAGTATTTGATAATGAAATCATCTGCACTTTTAGCTCTTGCTGTCGCGGCAGCATGCCAGGGGTCGCCCCTGACATCCGACGCACAGGCAACTGAACAGCTTCCCTCCCGTGCATCCGCTCAAATCGAGTCAGGCAGGCGCAATGCAATCACGAGTGCAGTCGAGAAAGTCGCGCCTGCCGTTGTCACTGTTCAGACCGAGATGGTCGAGCAGGTTCCCGCTGACATGTTCGAGCAGTTCTTCGGCGGCCGCTCCAGTCGCGAGCGTGCAAGCGCAGGCCTGGGCTCCGGATTCATAGTTCGCAGCGATGGCGTGATCGTCACCAACGCGCACGTGGTGAGTGGAGCAACACGGATATCAGTCGCCCTGCGGAACGGTGTCACCTACCCGGCGAAGCTTGTGGGCCTGGACGAAACCAACGATCTCGCCGTGCTCAGGATAGACGCAAAGAATCTTCCAGTCGCGCCTCTTGGCTCCTCATCCGACCTGCTGGTTGGTGAATGGGCGATTGCCATTGGCAATCCTTATGGATTCGTGCTCGCGAACACTGAGCCAAGCGTGACCGCCGGTGTGGTGAGCGGCGTGGGACGCAATCTCGCGACCCAGAGTGAAGGTTCAGGGATTTACGTTGACATGATTCAGACGGACGCTTCGATCAATCCGGGCAACTCCGGTGGACCGCTAGTGAACGCAGTGGGAGAAGTCATCGGCGTCAATAGCTCCATCTTTTCTCCCAGCGGCGGCTCTATTGGAATTGGATTCGCAATTCCTATCAATAGAGCGAAGCGTGTTGCCGAGGATTTACTGGCTCATGGAGTTGTTCGCCGTCCATGGATCGGAATCAAGATTCAGACGCCCACTCAGGCTGCAGGCACTGACATCGCAAAGCGCGACGCAGTTGTCGCCACTGTCACACCGGGCTCACCAGCGGCGAGGGCCGGCATACGAGCGGGTGATGTTCTGGTACAGTCGCGCACCCGGGCAATCCATACTGTATACGACTGGGAAGCCGAGCGGCTGGAGCTGCGCGTCGGCGAGAAGGTTCCGCTCAAGTTCCGTCGCGGTGGACGTGACTTGGATGTAAGTGTCGAAGTCGCGGACTTGCCAGAGGTAAGCGCGCCCCGCGTAACCGTTCTCCGTGAGATCGAGCTTGTTACCGTTACACCTGCAATCAAAGTCGAACGCGGAATCCGAAGCGCGCGGGGTGCGCTTGTGAGTCGAGTCAGTCAACGCGTGTCAGACGAGCTTGCACTTCAGGCGGGCGACGTGATCGTGCAGATCAATCGCACTCCGGTAAACGATGCACAGTCTGCAGCGCAGGCACTGAATGCAGCGGGCCGCGGCGGTGTGGTCATGTATCTCGAGCGCGGTGGAAGAATCTTCACTACTGAATTCGTTATCCAGTAATGGCGAACGACAGGTACTCCTCGCCGCTTTCCGAGCGCTACGCATCCCAGGCGATGCTGGAGCTTTGGTCTCCATCGATTCGTCACGGCCTATGGCGAAGACTCTGGCTGGCACTTGCTGAATCGCAGAAGGAGCTGGGCGTTCCCATCCCCGACGAAGCGCTCGAACAGATGCGATCCAACCTCGATCTCATCGACTTCGACGCGGTTGCGGCTTACGAGCGGAGGTTCCGCCACGATGTGATGGCCCACGTGCACGGCTTTGGAGATGTGGCACCTGCGGCCAAGGCATTCATTCATCTCGGTGCTACCAGTGCGTTTGTAACTGACAACGCAGACCTGATCATCATGCGCCGCGGACTGGACATTCTGCGCGGTCGCATTCTCGAAATTCTGCGCTCGCTGGGAGCGTTCGCCGAGAAGTGGGCAAACGAACCGACTCT
>JANLYJ010000451.1:0-2298 GCA_031365555.1 Gemmatimonadaceae bacterium
CTTGATGACAGTGAGGATGTTGTTGAAATCGTGGGCTACACCGCCGGCAAGCTGGCCCATGGACTCGAGCTTCTGTTTGTGCAGGAGCTCGGTTTCCATGTTTCTGCGTTCGGTGATATTGAAGTGGGTAATGATCACCGATGCCGGAGTGGTCTTGTCAACCGGCGCAGCGCGCATGGTAAACCAGCGCTTCTGAGTGGGGCTGTGACAGGCGTATTCCATCAGAAACTCCTCTGACGTCCCGGAAATCACGTTTCGAATCCCTTGTGCTGCCATTTGTGCGTCACTGCATTCATCCTGGCAGGCATCGCAGACATCGAGATAATTAAATGCAGTGAGTAAGTCTTCACTCGCCAGGCCATTCTCACGGGCGAACTGCTTCCACAGTTCATTGACGGCGATGAAGTCGCCATTGGGATTGATGATGCTTATGTGCACCGGAAGCGCATCCATGGTCGAACCGAGAAAGGATTCCGACTCGCGAAGCTGCATGGTCCTCGCGTTTACCTCGGTCTTAAGCGTCTCGCAATAGCGCGTATAGAAGTCGGCATACGCCTTGAGCTTCAGCAAATTGGCGACGCGCACACACAGCTCCGCTCGGTCAACTGGCTTCGAGAGAAAATCCTCGGCGCCTGCGCGGAGGCCAAGCATTCGCGCTTCGTGGTCGTTCAGCGCGCTCACCATGATAATGGGAATGTGCAGCGTTTCGCTGTTTTCCTTCAGCCGGCGCGCAACCGTGTAGCCATCCATGTCCGGCATCATGATGTCCAGCAGCACGAGATCGGGCGGATCCATGGCAATCATGGCCAACGCCTCAGCCCCGTTTTCGGCCAGCGAAATCTCGTAGCCCTCGCGCGCTAGCATGGCCTCAGCCACCTGGCGGTTGAGAAGCTCGTCATCGACGATGAGAATTCGCGCGACACGATCATCGAGCAGGAGGCGGTCCTTCATGCAGCTGCGAGTTGTGCGTTAACTGTCGCCAGAAACTCCTTGTACCGGAATGGCTTGGCTATATAACCATCGCATCCAGCTGCGCGTATGCGTTCTTCGTCCCCGCTCATCGCGAGCGCGGTAAGCGCAATGATCGGGATTCGCCGCGTCTCCTCTGCACCCTTGAGGAGGCCGGTTGCCTGAAGTCCGTCCATGCCCGGCAGCTGTACGTCCATGAGTATGAGATCTGGCTGCTGGTCGCGCGCCATCACGAGCCCAACTTCGGCATTGAGCGCCTTCAGAACAGTGTGGCCAACCGACTCGAGCAGGATTACCGCCAGAGTCATGTTGGTTGCGTTGTCTTCGATCAGGAGAATCCTGGCCACTAAAGGGTCGCCTCGCGTCCGGACATTGCGCGGCGTACTTCCGACGTGAACCGTTCGGCGTCGAAGCCACCCTTTTGCATAATTGTAGTCACCGATCCCGACAGCCTTTTTCGATCGTGCGCAGTAATGTCCTTGGACGTCACCACGATGATCGGAATTTTCGAGGTCGCTGGATTGTTCTGCAGCGTGGCAACAACATCAAACCCGTTTACGTCAGGCATCATCAGGTCCAGAACGATTGCATCAGGCATTTCCCTCGTGGCCATTTCGATTGCCTGCGCCCCGCCCGTCGCGCGAAGTACAACGCTCGCTAGGTTCGCGAGCCTGACTGCGGCAAGCTCGATAGCCTTGGGGTCATCATCCACAACGAGAACTGCAAGTGCCTTGCCCTTCGATACCGGGAGGAGCCCCAGATCATGCAGCGAATCGTACAGATCCTGGCGTGACATTGGCTTTTGCATAACCGCTGCAGCACCAAGCGAGAATCCCTTGGTTGCGTCCGCCACGATAGAGATAATGACAATCGGCACACGCTGCAGGGTAGGTATCTTCTTGATTCGCGTGAGAAATTCCCACCCATCCATGTTGGGCAGCATTATGTCGAGCGTTATGAGCGCGAGGGGCTGCTGCGCCGCCATCTTAAGTGCCGTTTCCGCGGAGGACGCATGAATTACATCGAAACCCTCCGCTTCGAGCTGCAGGCGAACCAGCTCGGCGGACTTGAAATCATCCTCGACGATCATTGCGATGCGTGCGCCCGTAAATACGGTCACGTGCTCGACCTGCGTTGACGCGGGAGCAGCGGAGGTCTTGCCATCAACAGCTCGGAGTGGAATCCAGACGCTGAAACGCGAGCCCTCTCCCACGGTGCTCTCCACCCCTACAGTACCGCAGTGCAGCTCGGCGAGCAGCTTGACCATCACAAGGCCAAGTCCCGTTCCCTCGAACTTGCGAGCCAAGCCGCTGTCAATCTGGGTGAATG
>JANLYJ010000455.1:0-7993 GCA_031365555.1 Gemmatimonadaceae bacterium
CATTCCTGAAAGCGGGGCCATACCAAGATTGAATGTATGAAATCCATTGTCGCGGCCCCACAACATCATTTCAGTGACGAGGTAGCGCATGATGCCAGGAGGCGCATCGGGTGGGTACCGCATCAGGTCAACTTCCAGCTCCTCCTTTCCGCCAGAGGACCACAAATTCGCGAAGGCAACGATTTGCCCATCCTTTCGTGCGACTCCAACGGGATGATTCAGGATATACTCGTCGCTGTAAAACCCAAGCGAGAATCCTTTTTCCTTTGCGCGGCGAGTCGTCAGCCATGAATCAGAGATCGCCCGAAGAACTTGCAGATTCTCTTTGACTTGCTCGAAGGTCAGCATTTCGAAGGAACAGCCGCCATCCACCATTTTCCTCCATACCCGCCTGAGATTCTTTCTTTGCGAACCGTCCAGGCTGAAATCCGGAAGTGACACCTTCGCCTCCTCTCCGAGCTTAACTACCGCCAAGCCAAAATCGAGGTACAGATACAGAAGAAATGGGCTCGCTTTGTAAAAAACCGGGTGAAGCGACTGTTCGCGCGCCCGCAGTATGAACGCTTCGATCAGCGAGGGGATTTCAGATGCATGACCTACTGGATCGCCGAGCGACACACGCGATCGCCCTGAAATCCCGTACCTGACAAACGCCGAGCGACTCACATTCCAGAGAAAGTGCTTGTCGCCCAGCAGGGCAAGCTGGGCAGAAGCGTCGGTGCATGCAGCGACGACACGACCCACATCGACCAAATCCTGCCTGGTAGGCTTGGGAGCTGTGAGGCGAACAGGACGAACCATGCGGTAAATCGCAAAAACTATCAGCGCGCCCAAAAGGGCAGCCGTTGAGCGGAGAAACCGGGCCCGTTGCGAAGTGGAAGAATAAATTAGATCAGCGCGGAGCTGAAATTTTTCGTACGACATGATCCCAAGGCCGATTGAAGCCAGAATCACAAGGAGAATCACCAGCACCCAGGAGAGTGAGTATCTCTCTTCAATCAGAGGTGTCTTTCGATTGAAGAACTTTTTTGCCGGGAGAAACAGCACGAGCATGATCGCCAGCGTTAGCGCCTGTTCGTAATCCAGAGCCCTGGCGAGTGAAAAAACAATCGCTGCTGAAAGTGCAGCAAGTGTGAGATGGTAGGCGGCGTCCAGTCTTCGCTCGAGTCCTCGCGCAAGGATGAGTAGCAACGCGCCGAGCAGATTGTCTGCAAAATGCGAGAGCTCGACCACGGGAAGCGGCAGCACCGCGTATACCCACTGGAGCCGGTGACCAACGGCTGGCATGGCGCCGGAAAAGAGGAGGAGCGCACCTGACGCAAATGCCACAAGGGAAAGCAGGCGCGGGACTACGGCTCCGGCAATATCGCCTCCCACGCGAACAAGGCGCTGAACACCACTCTTGTGTTTGAACAAACCCACGACCGCATAAAAAAGCGCAGTCGCGACAGTCAACGCGATTACATAATGATTGTGGAGGAGTTTTGGCTCACCGGCGAGCACGTCTGTTTAGCCGGTGCACCCGTCGACTTTATGCGTATCGAGATGCAGAACACATTTTGTCGAGCCGATCTGAATTTCGGGGGAGGCCGTGCCGTTAAAAGTCGTCACGGCCCGACGCATCACCGATCTCGTTTCATTTTTTCCGACTGTGGTCACAACAAAATTCACCGTGCGTATGCTCGTGCCGCTCAGGGGCCAGCTGTTAGCCGCGTGAGGGTAAGGGATGATGACCTTTCTTAGCGAATCGGTTGTTACACCCGTGTACCTGCGGATCGAGCCGTTGTCCCTGTGAGTCACTGTATCAGCGCTTGTACCAGCCAGGTCCCACTGACGCGTACTTTCGCGGCCTTTTAATCCGGAGAGCAGCACAGCACGTGTCCGGTGAATGAGCGCCAGATATGAAGAGTCGCGGCTTACGCTGCCTTCCGACTTGCTTTGATAATTCACAGACTCTGTCAGCAGCTCGTCGTATTTCTGCATCGGTTTCCCAGAGGCATCGAGATACGCGTAGAACCGCTGCACGGTCAGGCCGTTTTCCAACTTCGACATACAAGCCCAGCTGCCGAGCTGGACTGAGTATGTGCACGTGTTGTCCTGCCATGGGGTGGCTCCACCAGATTTGCCTGCCAGCGCGTTTGCGCCCGATGACGAAATAATTCCTTCCAGACGATCGAGATCCCACGCTACCGCATCCCCGGAGCTGACGGCAACGTCCGCCGTAACTCTCGTGTCCGTAAGAATCGTTCCTAGAGGCACCAGGGTGCGATCTGTGTTGCAGGCAGCCAGCAGAACCAGGCCGGCGAAAGCAGTACGACTATACCTTGGCATCTTTCGAGTATTTCCTAGGCGGGAAGAAAGGGACTGATTGAAAATTATCTACGTGCGCACCAAAGAGCCACCAAAGTTTATTGGCGAAGCCTCGGGTCTTCGCGTTGGCGGCTGGCCTCGAGCCAGGGAGCAACACTGATCACAAAGACCGGCTTCCTTGGAATAAGCGAAGACCGGGCCACAGGGTACATGACGTCTGCGCGAATGACGCCCGAACCGGGGGTAGTCGGGACAACTCGAAAGCCGAGCCCAAGCACTGTCGTCCCAAAATGATCGGATTGCGACACAGGCGACTTCCGCCGGAGAGAAGCTGCAACGAAGAATGCCCCATCCAGAGAGATTGACGAGGTAGGATTTACCAGGTGCACCGTCTGCTGAACCGATGCTGCATACGCCTCCTCTGCAAGGCGATAGGTACGGGGCAGCACAAAAGCGGTTATGTCCAGATTTGATAGAGCGCGGACGTCAGGGTCGGGGTTGACAAGGGTTTCGCCCGCCACGTGTGTCGAAAAGACTCCTGTATGTGCGCGAGCATAGCTGGAGAACTGGGCTCGCAGACTCGCAGCTTCCCAGTTTCTCCGGTTCGCGATGAGATATCCAGTTCCCCACGCGTCTACCTGAAACAAGGCGTCTGACGTGGGCACCCACATGCGGCCGGCCCACCCATTCAAAAAAGTTGCCGGTTGATGACTAACTCTTTCGTATCCGGCGCCGGCAAACGCTTCCCATTCTATGCCTATAGGCACATCTACAATTACCTGTTTCTGAACAAGCCAGGTAAGCGTGTCGAATGTTACTGACCGGCGAGATGCTCCGATCTTCGCCCCGATATAGTTGCGTTTAACCAGATGAGGTCCGACCACTAGTGCCTCATCAGGAGCATTGAGCGAAGCCAGCTCGGCATCAACGCCGAAAAGGAACCCGTCCACCGCATCAGGCCTGACTGACGTTCGCCTGCCAAACGTAAGGAGTGCGGTCTGACGGCGGAAACTTTGGAAAAAATTGCCGCGCGAATCCTGGAGGTCGCTGAGGTACCGAGACACAATCAGCTCGCGGCGCCACTTTTCAAATAGTGTGCGCTCCTGCGTTCGGAGCCTCATCCTAACATCCTGCCCATCCGGATAAAATGAAGCCCGGATCTTTGTCGAAAGCGATGTGCCCAGGAACCATAGGTCTTCGTAGCCTACGCTTCCGCCTATTCGGCCCTCGCGAATCGCTAGCGAGATGCTTCCAGTCGAACCGGTCCCCAGAATATTGCCCTCCTCGATCCCAACCAGCGAGGAAGTTGATTGAACAGTCAGCCTTGGCCTTGTAGTCCAGCGGTCGCGCGTGGTCAGGACGAGGTCAACCGGGTTGTGACCGCCGCAGTCGTACGCCGAAAGATTGGCATCGACGAGGTAGCGTCTGTGACGCAAACGGCGCAGGGACTCTCCAACCTTCGCTGTGTCGAGGACATCTCCCACCGAGAAAAGCAGATCTCGACGGAGCACATCCGGACGGGTGGTTGAATGCAGCCGGGATGTGATGCGCGCGAGTACAGGAAAATCCGCGGGTGGCTGATTCCGAATAGTGAGAGAGTTGATCAACCTCCCCGAAAGAATGGCAAGGTTGGTCCTCGAGACAACACTGTCACAGCCCTGAGCTCCCGAAGCAACAGGAAATGATGCCGTCAGCGCGCAACACGCTATCGCAAGAATCAAAGGTCCGCTATGCGCTCGCCCCCTCGACTCCATTCCAATTGCCGGGGGCGTCACCTCATTCACTGCGAGTGAGGGGCAGCTTGACTTCACACCCGCCCCTGGCTGACTCATAAATACCCAGGATTAATTCGAGAGACTTCCGGCCCTCGCGACCATCTGTGTCTGCATCTGCTTCTCCGCGCAGGACTGCCAGCACGTTCCGGTAGTAGCCTTCGTGGCCGAAACCATAGACGTTGGGCGGATTTGTATTCATCTGCTCAATGAGCTTGTCGTCTCCGTCGGGTTCATCGAACAGCCAATGCTCGACCTTGTTCACCGCAGTACCGCCGATTTTCACCGTTCCCTTCTCGCCCAGAATGGTGAATGACCCTTCGAGGTTACGCGGATAGGTGAGCATGGTGACTTCGAGTACGCCCAGTGCACCCGACTGAAACTTGATAACGGCAGCGCCGCTGTCCTCTGTCTCGATGGCGCGCGCCAGCGTCGCGGTCTTTGCAATTACACTGTCCACCGGGCCCATCATCCACTGGATCAGGTCAACATAGTGCGAAGCCTGGTTCATGAATGCGCCACCATCATACTTCCACGTTCCGCGCCAGGGAGCCTGATCGTAGTACTCCTGCGGCCGAGCCCAGCGAACAGTGCAGTTCGCCATGAAGATCTTTCCGAAACGTCCGCTGTCTACAGCCTTCTTGAGAAGCTGGATAGGGCGATTCAGCCGGTTCTGCTTAACGACGAAGAGATGCACACCTGCATCATCGCACGCCTTAACGAGTTCGTCCGCACCGGCCAGCGATATTGCCATGGGCTTCTCTGTAACGACATGCTTGCCAGCTCTGGCAGCAACGACGCCCTGCAGTGGATGCAACCCGGACGGCGTGGCGATAGACACGATGTCGCACTCGACTTCAGCAAGCATCTTCTCAAAGCTGGAGTAGGACCGAACGCCAAGTTTGTCGCCGGCCTCGTGCGCGCGCTCCGCGATCTCGTCGCTTACAGCGACAATGTCGAGCCCGTCAATCTTTCCGATGGCATCGAAGTGATTCTTGCTGATGCGTCCGCACCCGACGAACGCAATGCGGAACTTTTGCGCGGACGCCATCACCCTACGCGCGTCAGTGATCCGTGCTTCAGCTCATAGCTCTTCCCGCACTCGCCGCACAGCAGCCCACCGCCATCCTGCAGGCGGTTGCCGCATTCACACATCCATCCGGCGAATCGCGCCGGGACACCGAGCATCAGCGCAAAATCGGGAACATCGCTGGTCACAACAGCGCCCGCTCCAATAAAGCAGTACTCGCCGAGAGTCACGCCGCAAACAATGGTGACATTCGCTCCGATAGACGTTCCCTTCTTCACGAGGGTCGTCTGGTACTCGCTCTTCCGTGAAATCGCGCTCCGCGGATTGATGACGTTCGTGAACACCATCGACGGGCCGCAAAACACGTCATCCTGGATCTCCACGCCCTCATACACCGAGACGTTGTTCTGGATCTTCACATTGTTTCCGATCCGCACACCGTTCATCACTACGACGTTCTGTCCGAGCGAGCAGCGCTCACCTATCACGGCTCCGCTCATCACATGGCAAAAATGCCAAATGCGCGTACCTGTCCCGACCCTGGCGCCATCGTCCACATACGCACTCTCGTGGATCATTGCATTTGTCATTTACCCGCCCGGTCGAGTTTCAGGTGCCACTCCTGCAGTGAACATACGCTCGGCGCGCTCTCACGCTGCGCTTCCATCGCGCTCAGCGCGGCCCGCGCAGCAGAGAGAGTCGTCGTATACGCGACACGATTCGCAATGGCCGCCTGTCGCAGCGAATAGTCATCCTTCTGTGCGTGCTTTCCGAATGGGGTGTTGATCAGAAGACTCACGCGGCCATTCAGCATCAGGTCAATTCCATGCGGGCGCCCCTCGTGAACCTTGAGCACCGTTTCAACCTCGAGTCCCTGTTCCCGAAGATGGCGCGCAGTACCCGAAGTTGCGAGAAGCTCAAATCCAAGCTTGGCAAACCGCTTCGCTATAGCACCGATGTGCTTCTTGTCGAAATCATTCACCGTAATGAGCACTGCCCCACCTTCCGGCAGGGCGTTGTCTGCAGCCAGCTGCGCCTTGGCAAATGCGCTCCCAAAAGTGTCCGATATTCCCATGACTTCGCCCGTGCTGCGCATCTCCGGGCCGAGAATCGGGTCAAACTCCCTGAACTTGTTGAAGGGAAAGACAGCTTCCTTCACTGAGATGTAGGGCGGGATGATCTCCTTTGTAAACCCCAGCCCTTCCAGAGATTCGCCCAGCATGACTCGAGCGGCATACGACGCGAGCGGGACACCGATAGCCTTGGAAACGAAAGGAACGGTTCGGCTGCCTCGCGGATTTACTTCAAGCACGTACACCTTTCCATCCTTGATCGCATACTGAACGTTGATCAGCCCAACTACTCCGAGTGCCTTCGCGAGCGCTACTGTGTGTGCCCGCATTACCTGCATTGATTCCGCATCGATGTTGTACGGAGGCAGCACGCACGCACTGTCGCCTGAATGAATGCCGGCATCTTCGATGTGCTGCATAATGCCGCCGATCACTACTTGCTTCCCATCGGAGATCGCATCCACATCTGCCTCGAATGCATCCTCGAGAAACCTGTCGATGAGGACAGGGCGATCTTCGGAAACTATCGCGGCGCGCTCGAAGTACTCTTCCAGCTGCGCGTCATCATAAACGATTTCCATCGCGCGCCCGCCGAGAACATACGAAGGCCGAACCAGCACCGGGTACCCGATTCGCTTGGCAGCAGCCAGGGCACCATCGATGCTCGTGGCCGTTCCATTTTCAGGCTGCGCAATGTTCAGCGAGCGCGCAATTGCATCGAACCGCTCACGATCTTCCGCAGTATCGATTGCATCCGGCGAAGTACCAAGAATAGTGACGCCTGCAGCCTCGAGCCCGCGTGTCAGTTTTAGAGGGGTCTGGCCTCCGAGCTGCACGATCACCCCAACCGGCTGCTCGCGCTCCACAATCTCCAGCACGTCTTCCAGTGTCAGCGGCTCGAAGTACAGCTTGTCGGAGATGTCGAAATCGGTAGACACAGTTTCAGGATTCGAGTTGACCATGATCGTCTCGTATCCCTGCTCGCGAAGAGCGAGCGCGGCCCGCACACAGCAATAGTCGAATTCAACTCCCTGCCCAATGCGATTTGGTCCACTGCCGAGGATGACAACGCTCTTGCGGCCGGTCCTCGGCATTTCGCTTTCTTCGTCGTAGTTGCTGTACAGATATGGCGTGGACGATGGAAATTCGCCCGCACATGTATCCACCATCTTGTAGGAAGGGCGCACGCCGAGCTTCCAGCGCTCTGCCCGGACATCACTCTCGGACTGGTTGCGAAGGGCACCAAGCTGCCGGTCCGAGAAACCCATTCGCTTCATCCGCAGCATCTGATCCTGCCTTACAGATGTGAGTTTCGCGTACACCTTTTCAGCGTCGATCAGCTCCTGCATCTGATGCAGGAACCATGGATCGATTCCGGTAAGCTCGTTTATTTCTGCGACCTGAAGTCCGGCTAGAAACGCGCGCTTCACCTGGAAAATTCTCTCAGGTGTCGGGCTTCGGAGGCCGGCGCGCAATTCTTCGAGTGTGTCGTCCTTTAGGCGATCATCGCTCAGGGATTTTCCTATGGCCCAGCCTGGACGACCTGTCTCGAGAGCACGCAGTCCCTTCTGGAATGCTTCCTTGAATGTGCGTCCGATTGCCATCGACTCGCCGACTGACTTCATCTGTGTCGTCAGCTGTGGATTGGCGGACGTAAACTTCTCGAACGCGAAGCGGGGGCATTTTACAACCACGTAGTCCAGCACCGGCTCAAATGACGCCGGTGTGGTACGTGTAATGTCATTCGGGATTTCGTCCAGGCGGTATCCAACGGCGAGCTTGGTGCCGATGCGCGCAATCGGAAACCC
>JANLYJ010000456.1:0-3557 GCA_031365555.1 Gemmatimonadaceae bacterium
CCGCTTCAAAGGTAAATTCCTTGAAGATCTCCATTGGCCTTACCGAATTCCGACGAGTTTGTGTGTCTGAATGCTAAGCCGCCACTGCGGATGGGCCATACAGTATTCGATCGCTGTCCTGGTGTTGGCGTCGGCATCAGGTCCATCCATAGGCTGCAAAAAGAAATGCTTGAATTTCATCTCCGAAAACAATTCAGGCATCGCTCCGGGTTGAGGGTAGACGAGTTTTAATTCGTCGCCACTAGTCAGGATCAGGCCTGCGCCTGCTTTAGGACTGACGCATATCCAGTCGATACCAAGAGGCGGAATTTGTGTTCCGTTCGTTTCCACTGCGACTGTGAATCCGCGACCGTGGAATTCTGCAATCAAAAGATCGTCGACTTGAAGCAGCGGCTCACCGCCCGTGCACACAACAAATTTCTCCGCGTCACCAGCGTCTGCCGTCCACTTCGTGCTGACCGCATCGGCAAGTTCTGCAGCGGACGCGAACTTACCGCCGTCGGGGCCGATTCCAAAAAAATCTGTATCACAAAATTGACAGATCGCGCGATGACGATCTTCTTCGCGCCCCGTCCACAAATTGCAGCCCGAGAACCGGCAAAAAACGGCGGCTTTACCGGCGTTCGCTCCCTCGCCCTGCAGCGTGTAGAAGAGTTCCTTCACCGCATAGGTCATGTTGCGATGTATGGAGCAGGGTCTTTGAGGCCAGCCTCTGCGAATCCGCGAAGGCGCAGGATGCAGGCATCACACTGACCGCACGCGTTTCCATCCGGCGCAGGGTCGTAACAGCTAGTTGTCATCGAGTAATCAACTCCAGCGGCCGTTCCTGCCAGAATGATTTCTCTCTTGGTCATGTCGATGAGCGGAACACGGATGCGGATGGGATCAGTATTCTCTACTCCCGCCCTGGTACCCAGATTCGCAACCCGCTCGAAGGCACTGATGAATTCGGGTCTGCAATCAGGATAGCCACTGTAGTCCAGCGCGTTCACGCCGATGAAAATGTCGCGCGCACCGGAAACCTCGGCGAAGGCGAGCGCGTACGAAAGGAAAATTGTATTTCTCGCCGGAACGTACGTAACCGGAATTTCCTGTGAAGACTTCGCGATATCATTCGCTTTAGGGACGGGAATGTCGGCTGTGAGCGCGGAGCCCCCGAACACTCTAAGATCGATGGTCGCAACTATGTGGCGCCTGACGGCGTAACGGTCTGCGAGAGCTTTCGCTTTTTGGAGCTCGACGTTGTGGCGCTGGCCGTAGTTGAATGAAAGCGCGTAAACGTCAAACCCATCGCGCACTGCGAGCGCCAGCACTGTTGCAGAGTCGAGACCGCCGCTCAAAAGAACGACTGCATTTCCCGGCATCAATCGAAATCCATGTAGTCCCGGATCAGCTTGCGAGCGTAGTAAACGCCGACAGCAGTTCCCAAGAGACTAAGAAACAGGCCCGTTCCGAGCCCGAAACGCGCTCCGGCCCACCATCCGAGCCACCCTCCAAGGTTGGCACCAAGGAAGGATACGAGCCATTTCATCAGCTACATCCTTCGACGTATTCAACTGCTGGCGTTCTGCCTGAGCGGAAACGCAGCACTTTGGAACCGTCAGTTTCAAAAACGATCTTGTTCGACGCATCCGTGGACGAGGTCACGGTTAAGTAGTGACCGTCGGTGTATTTGTGCGGTGTCGTTTTTATGCGTGCACCGTAGAGTGACTTGAGTCGGGCTTCCGTGTCACCGATTCCTGCGCCATCGACTGTATGAGTGCTTCCACTGCGAATCTCGACTCTCGCAACCCGCCCTTTTTCAAACATCAGATTGACTCCGGCTGGAAGCGATGCCGACTGCGCATAGGTGCATTCGGAAGTCTGGAGATTGTCTGACGACTTTAGGCCGGGAGCGATCTCGACTGCCTCCCTGACCGTCATTCCTGCTTTCAGCTTGCTGATGCCTGTCTCGGAAACAAGCCAGCTGGACTTCGGGGGAGTAGCTGTTCCGCCGGAGTCCGGGCTTGGGGACGCTGGCTGAGCGGGCGCGGGGAATTGAACAGAAGCGGTCTCAGCCCCAGTCGCAGTTGCGGCTGGTGAATTCTGCGATGGCTTGTCTACTGAACAGGCGCCGGCTACCAGCGACAGGCAGACAAAACAGGAAACCGAGGATAGGTTTTTCATGCTTGGATTATACCTAGATTCAGGGTTCACACGAGGAGAAAACATGAGTCCCAGCCGCAGTGTATTGATTTTCATTCCCTTGGCAGCGTTGGCGTGCGTGCCGTACATAGGTCGCAATAGCGGGGGTACGACCGCGGCCATCACTGCAGGGGAGTTTCGCACCAGGCTCGAGGTATATGCCGATGACTCCATGCTGGGCCGCGGCGCGGGGACGATCGGCAACCGCAAGGCAACGGAATACATCGCAGGTGAATTCAGGAAGCTGGGTCTCGAGCCGGCTGGAGACACCGGCACCTATTTCCAGGATATTCATCCACCGGCGACTGCGCGATTCGACGTGAGCAAAGCCCCGGCCGGGAGCGCCCGAAACGTGGTGGCCATTTTGCGCGGCAGCGATCCTGCGCTGCGCAATACATACGTAGCTGTCGGCGCACACAACGATGCGATTGGAATTGTGACTCCCCGTGATCCTGATTCGACTCGGGCTGTAAACCTTGTTGTCGAGCAAATGAAAAATGCAGTCGGACGCACGGTTACGGCGGCGGAACGTGACTCAATTGTGAAGCTTGTAAATGCATCACGAATTCGTCCGGCCGTAGTGCGAATTGATTCGATTGTAAATGGTGCCGACGACGATGGATCCGGAACCGTGGGGCTTCTGGAAATTGCTGAGGCTTTTGCCAAGAGCGGAATTCGCCCCCGCCGCTCGATTCTTTTTGTATCACACACGGGTGAGGAGCGAGGACTTCTCGGTTCACGCTGGTTTACCGACCATCCCACCGTTCCACTCGATTCGATTGTCGCCCAGATCAACATCGACATGATCGGCCGCGGAGGAGCGGCGGACATAAAGGGCGGCGGGCCAAACTACCTTCAGCTGATTGGTGCCCGCAGACTTTCCACCGAGCTGGGTACTGTCATCGACCAGGTGAACTCGGCCAGAAGTCAGCCGTTCGCGTTCGACTACACATGGGACGCCAACGGACATCCGGAGCGGATTTACTGCCGCAGTGATCACGCAAACTATGCACGGTTCGGAATCCCGGTCGCATTTTTCTGGACGGGATTACACGGTGACTACCATCAGGTCACGGATGAAGTGCGCTTCATTGATTTCGATCATGCGGCGAGGATTACGCAATTCCTGCACGATGTAGTATCGAAAGTGGCGAGTTTGGATCATCGGCTGCCATTGGATAAGCCGAAGCTGGATCCTACTGCTCGGTGCGTGCAGTAGGCTTGCCGTGACGAAGCTAACGGCGCGTTATCCGTTGTCCGTTATCCGTTGTCCGTTTGTCGGTTTCCATTTTGTTACGAATTGATTCTGAGTGTTGGTTCGCGATTACGCGGATTGCGAGGAATCGACGAATAGTTCGTAGTGCAGGATTATC
>JANLYJ010000459.1:0-7317 GCA_031365555.1 Gemmatimonadaceae bacterium
TCGATGGAGGGAAAGGGCAGCTGTCGGCGGCATATGCGGCACTCGCCAGCGTCGAACTGAATCATTTGCCCCTGATCAGTCTGGCAAAAAGGGATGAAGAGATCTTCATCTGGGGGCGTGCCGATCCGCTCAAGCTTTCCCGTCGTTCGCCAGGTCTGAGACTGCTCCAGCAGGCCCGTGACGAAGCCCACAGGTTCGCAGTGACTTTCAACCGGAAGCGGCGGACGATGCGGACTGTCACCTCGGAGCTCATGCGTGTCCCGGGCATCGGGCCGGTCAAGCGCCGGCTCCTGCTTCGGGTCTTCGGCAGCGTTCAGGGCGTCAGGGACGCCGGCGAAGAGGCGATTTCCAAGCTTCCAGGATTTAACGCTGCGCGTGCGAAATCGCTGCTCGACGAGCTCGCCAAATCGTCTCCAGTTCCCCAAGAACCGGTTTCAGTTGAAGCAGGAGGCGAAACGACGTAACTCAGCGTTGTTAATTGATTTCCGCGCCCTTAGCTGATAAATTACTTGAGCTATGATTAAGGTCGCTCGGGTCGTTCCGGACAGCATCGCTGAAGAGATAGGCATCGCGCCCGGAACTGTTCTGAAAACGGTCAACGGGCGTGAGCTTTCTGATTTCCTGGACTGGGAATTCCTTACCGCCGAAGACGAGATCTCAGTCGAGGCAGTGCTTCCCGACGGCGACACGATAATCTTCGATATTGAGCGACCCGACGCCGAGCCTCTTGGCGTCATCCTCGAACCGCCGACAGTCCGTCGCTGCGCCAACAGGTGCGAGTTCTGTTTCATTGAAGGCCTGCCTGACGGACTCCGGAAACCGCTTTATATCCGGGACGACGACTACCGCCTCTCCTTCGCCTACGGAAATTTCGCGACGCTTTCGAACCTGAAAGACCGCGACTTCAATCGCATTCTCGAGTACCGGCTGTCGCCGCTCTATGTGTCGGTACATGCGACAAATCACGAAGCACGGAAGGTGTTGCTCAACAATCCCCGCGTGCCGGACATCATTGCTCAGCTTCGGCGCCTCGCCGAGGGTGGGATTCAGTTCCACTGCCAGATGGTCGTTGTCCCGGGATTGAACGACGAGGAAGTGCTCGAAGAATCGATTCGGGATCTCTGGAACATGGGCGACGCAGTGCTTTCAACGGCTGTAGTGCCGGTGGGGCTTACTCAGTTCTCGCACCTGTACACTGGCAAGAGCATGGACAGTGAGAACGCGAACAAGATTCTCGCTCGCGTCGAACGCTGGGGTGCAAAGGCTCTCGCCGAGCGGGGCGAGACCTGGGTATTCGGCGCTGACGAGCTGTATCTGCTGGCTGGGAAGGAACTGCCGGGTCCGCAGCACTACGGCGAATTCGCGCAGATCGAAAATGGGATTGGTTCCATCACCCAGCTAAGGATGCGCGTAGAGCAGGGGATATCCGAGCTGATGCCGATTCCAGGAACCAAGATCGGTGTGGTAACCGGCAAGGCAATGCGCGATATCATACCGCCCCTGATCGAAAAAATAGTCGCCGCTACCGGCGCCGAAATAGAAGTGATAGAAATGTCGAACTCGCTGTTTGGTCCAACGATTACGACTGCAGGACTCCTTGTAGGTGCGGACATTCGCAAAGCTCTCGAGTCGCGCAGCGACCTGGACTTTGCACTGATACCAGCTGAAACCATTAATGAAAGCGGAGTGTTTCTCGATGACGTTGTGTTCGAGACGCTGCGCAGTGAGTTGCCAATTCCCGTGTATCCCTCGTACGATTTTATAGACGTCCTCGCCGCAGGCAGCTGCGCGGTGGCAGCATGAGTATCCCCGTTGTTGCTCTCGTCGGCCGACCCAATGTTGGCAAGTCTGCACTGTTCAACCGCATCGTTGGTGAGAACAACGCGATTGTGAGTGATGAAGCGGGCACAACCCGCGATCGCCACTTTGCGCGCGCTGAATGGAATGGCAAACAGTTCTGGCTCGTTGACACCGGCGGCATCACCGATGATCCACGTGTTCCAATGGATCTCGAGATCCGCCGCCAGGTAACGGCTGCCATCGAAGAAGCTGACCTGATGCTGCTCGTCGTCGATGCGAAGGCAGGTCTGCATCCCAGCGACTCGCGTGTAGTTGACATTTTGCGCGATGCGCGGAAGCCCTGGGTTCTCGTCGCCAATAAAGTTGACGATCCAGCCACGACTGACTTCTACGAGTTCTACGAGCTGGGCGCGGGAGATCCGGTTCCCGTGTCGGCAGCAAACGGAAAGAATTCAGGCGACATGCTGGATGTCCTGGTGAATCATCTGCCCGATGCAACCGAGGAACCTCTCGAAGCACTACGGGTCGCTGTCATCGGCAGGCCGAACGTAGGCAAGTCTTCGATCATCAACCGACTGCTCGGCGAGGAACGGCTCGTTGTCTCTGATGAAGCAGGCACTACCCGCGACGCCATCGATACTCCGATGATGTACCACGGACGCGAATTGATCTTTGTTGACACTGCGGGACTGCGCCGACAAGCCAAGGTCAGCGACGGAATTGAATTCTATTCCTCGCTGCGTACGCGCCGCGCAATCGAGCGGGCAGAAATCTGCGTACTTGTTATCGACGCGACAGAAGGAATGCACAACCAGGATCTCAAGATTGCCGCTCTCGCGTGGGAAGCAGGGCGCGGACTGATCATGGTCGTGAACAAGTGGGACATCAAGGAAGAGAAGACCGACAAGTCAGCTGCGAAGTTCGAGAAGGAGGCTGCCGAGAAAGCTCCATTCCTCGGCTTCATTCCCTTCATCTTTACCTCCGCCATTTCCGGTCAGCGCATCAACAAGATTCTGGACACGGTTCTCGAAGTCGAAGCCGAACGGACCAAGCGAATTTCAACCTCGCAGGTCAACCAGATTCTCCAGGAGCTGCTCGCACGAAGACAGCCGCCTCAGGCTGCGGGCAGGGAAGTGAAGCTGAACTACGCCACGCAGATCGAGACTACGCCGCCCACGATTGCTGTGTTCGGGAATAATCCGGACCTGCTGCAGGAGCACTACGTTCGGTACCTGCACAACGGGTTTCGCGCCGCTTGGGGCTTCAGGGGCGCTCCGCTGAATGTTGTTCTAAGAAGGAAATCAGGCTGAGTGCATCCACTCCTCGGAGTGGTAATCGCATATCTCGCGGGGTCGATTCCATCGGCCCACATCGCGGGTAAGCTCCGTGGTATCGATCTTCGCAAAGCAGGATCGGGAAATCTCGGTGCCACCAATGTTTCCCGCGTGCTTGGCTGGAAGACGGGAGTCGTCGTATTGCTGGCGGACATGCTGAAGGGAGCCCTGCCTGTTGCTCTGCTTCCGCGTGTGATCGAGTCAACACGCCCTGAAGTCTGGGCTGTCGCTTTTGGTGTCGCAGCAATACTTGGGCATGTGCGCCCGATCTTTTTGCTTGGCAAGGGTGGAGGAAAGGGCGTCGCAACAGCGGCAGGAGTTTTTCTCGCACTCGCCTGGCTGCCATTCCTTGTGACCCAGCTTGTTTTCTTTTCGGTTGCTTTCACCACGAAGTACATCAGCCTCGCTTCGTTGAGCGCGGCCGTAATGCTGCCGATTGCAATTTTAGTCTGGACCGGCAATGCGATGTCTCCGGTGTTTCTCGCAAGCATACCAATCGTGCTCTTCGTGTTCTGGAACCACCGCGCAAACATCAGGCGCCTCCGGCGCGGTGAAGAACCAAAGTTCTCCTTCAAGAGGAAGACGGCTTGACGCGATGTGCAGTGGTTGGCGCCGGCGCGTGGGGAACGGCTCTGGCGAACCTTCTCGCTTCCAACGGCCACGATGTCACGCTCTGGGCGCTCGAGAATGACGTGGTCGAATCGATCAATGGCAGGCACGTCAACGAACGCTTTCTCGCCGGACACCCGCTCGAGAAATCTCTTGTAGCAACGGGAGATCTGGCCGCAGCTGTTTGCAACGCGGAGTTCATTGTCGCAGCCGCTCCTTCGCATGCGCTCAGGTCGGTACTGACAAAGGCGCAATCTGCGATTTCCGGGAATGCACCGATCGTTGTGGCCACCAAGGGAATCGAAGATGGAACGCTCGCACTAATGAGCGAAGTCGCCGAGGAGGTGCTTCCGAACAATCCAATCGTCGCCATCTCGGGACCGAGTTTCGCTGCTGAAGTCGCATCGAGGCAGCCAACCGCAGTTGTGGTTGCTTCAGTTGACAATGCGGTCGCGCGTGACACACAGCGGCTGTTCAGCAGCGACTACTTCCGTGCCTACTCACAAACCGATATCTGCGGTGTCGAAATTGGCGGATCGATCAAGAATGTCATGGCAGTAGCGACCGGAATTGCAGATGGTCTTGGACTTGGTTTCAACGCGCGTGCTGCGCTCATCACGCGTGGGCTTGCGGAGATGACGCGGCTCGGTGTTGCGCGTGGCGCGAAAGCATCCACCTTTGCCGGACTCGCAGGGCTGGGCGACCTCGTCCTGACCTGCACTGGGTCCCTAAGTCGGAACCGAAGCGTCGGGTTGGAGATTGGACAGGGACGTCCCCTGAACGAAGTGCTCAAGACCCGGGACACTGTAGCTGAAGGCGTTGTGACAACTCGAAGTGCGCGAGCTCTCGCGCAACGGGAGGGAGTGGAGATGCCGATCGTGGAAACTGTTTATCGCGTGCTCTTCGAGGGACAGCCGGCGCGGGATGCGATCGGTGAATTAATGAGCCGTGAACTCAAAGCGGAGAACGCCTGATGTCTGCAAAGGAGCCAGTGCAGGAATTCTTCTCGATCGGCGATGTCTGCACGATCACCGACCTCAAGCCCCACGTGCTGCGATATTGGGAGAGCCAGTTTCGGTTCCTGCATCCGGCAAAGAACCGTTCGGGGAACCGTGTCTATCAGCGCAAGGAAATCGAGCTGATCATGCTGGTGAAGCAGCTTCTGTACGCCGAGAAGTTCACCATCGATGGAGCGCGCCAGAAGATCGACGAGTACCGGAAGGAGGGCGAGCTTAGGACCGTCGCCCGGACGGCACTGGATTCGCAAGCTGTTGAGTTATTGGAACGCGATCTATTGGAGATCAAGTCCATCCTCAGCGGAGAGGAACAAGGCGATGATTGAACCTGTGGTTTGCATAGTCCCGGCGTACAATGCCGATGCCAGTGTCGAAGCAGTGGTAAAGGGCGTGAAGCTCCACTTGCCCAAGGCGCTCGTCCTTGGAATTGACGACGGCTCGACCGACGGTACACGCGCAATACTGCAGCGAACCTGCGACCAGGTAATCCTGTTCGATGTGAACCAGGGGAAGGGAGTCGCGCTTCGCGAAGCTTTCCAATGGGCCGTTGATAACGGCGCCGCCGGAGTTTTGCAGATCGACGCAGACGGTCAGCACGATCCTTCAGTTGCACCGGCCATAGTAGCGGCTCTCGACAACTATGACATTGTCATTGGCACGCGCGCGATCTCGAGCGACGCTGTACCCATCCATCGGCGTCTTGCGAACATGCTGTCAACGTCCATTACGCGCAAAATCTCCAAGTGCCCGGTTCACGACAGTCAGTCCGGATATCGCGCGATGCGCATCGACGTGCTCAAAAAGATCAAGCCGCAGGGAACGCGGTACGAATTCGAGACCGACTTCATCATTCTCGCGGGCAATGCAGGATACACTTTCGGTTCGGTGCCGATTCCCGTGATTTACGATTCACCGACGCCGAGCAATTTCCGCCCGCTGCATTCGTCCTTCCAGATTGCCAAGGTTCTCTGGCGCCACAAATCACTGCTTTTTCGCTGAGAACCGATTGAGACTTTTACTTTCGAATGACGATGGAATTCTTGCGCACGGTCTTGCATGCCTCATCAAGGCAGCGGAGCCGCTTGGCGAGGTAACAGTAGTTGCGCCTGACCGCGAACAGAGCGCTACGAGTCACTCGCTGACACTGCATCATCCTGTGCGCCCGATTGCGCGAGGGCCAAACCGGTTCCAGGTCGATGGCACTCCGACAGACTGCGTGATGCTTGCCGTCGAAGCGCTGATGCCCGAGCGTCCCGATTTCGTTCTAAGCGGAATCAATCATGGACAGAACATGGGCGAGGACGTTCTGTATTCCGGAACTGTGGCAGCTGCAATGGAAGGACTGTCATTGGGAATTCCATCCATCGCGATTTCGTTTGCGGGTGGAGATCTGCGCGCAGATGTCAGCATGCTCGATCAGCAGATCGAACCCCTGACCAACCTGCTGCGCCATCTTACAAGTCTGCCTGCATTTCCCGGGAACACTCTCCTGAACATCAATCTTCCGCCGCTTCCAGGCAGTGAGATCAAGGGAATCAGGCTCACCCGGCTCGGCAAGCGAGTGTATTCCGATTCCATCAAGCGAATGGAAGATCCCTGGGGTCGTCCGATATTCTGGATTGGCGGCGGATCGATCGCATGGTCGGGTGAAGCTGATTCCGATTTCCGCGCAATTCAGGAAGGGTTTATTTCCGTCACGCCGCTGCATCTCGATCTCACGCATCATGCACTTCTTCAAGGACCGGAGAGCTGGTGGCGAGACCTGTAGAGAACGATATGCGTGGCGCGAGACGGCGACTCGTGGAAACCCTGCAGGAGCAGGGCATCCGCGACTTGACCGTCCTGCACGCAATCGATCAGGTGCCGCGGCATCTGTTCGTTCCAACAGGCGTTCGCCATCGCGCCTATGAAGATTCGGCGCTTCCGATTGGAAATGGCCAGACCATTTCGCAGCCGAGCATCCATGCGCGTTATCTCGAGCTGCTGAAGCTGACCGGCAATGAAAAAGTTCTCGAGATCGGGACAGGCTCAGGCTACCAGACTGCGCTGCTCGCAAAACTTGCATCGCAGGTTTTCTCTATCGAGCGAATTGCACCGCTTCTCGATTCTGCGCGTGAAGCGATAAGGCAGCTCAACATTTCCAATGTGTCGTTTCTCTTGGGCGACGGCACGCTGGGATGGAGACAGTACGGCCCCTACGACGCGATTCTTGTTGGAGCCGCGGCTCCGGATGTTCCTCAGACGTACAAGGAACAGCTCAATGAGGGCGGGAAGCTCCTGATTCCGATCGGCAACATGGAAGAACAGGTTCTCTATCTGGCCACCAAGCGCGGCGAGACGATGGAGATGCAGGAGATTGCTCCCGTGAGATTCGTTCCGCTGCTTGGCCGTTACGCATGGGAAGGGTGACGGTCGTGAGCGAAAAGATTTATTCGAAACTTCGTCCTCCATTCCTGCACAGCGACCAGCCCGCGCCCGAGCCGGTTTCAGCTGAACCGAAATCAGAGGAGTGGCCAAAGCAGGAATGGCGAGCTGAGTGTCAATGGAACGGCGCCCAC
>JANLYJ010000020.1:0-6918 GCA_031365555.1 Gemmatimonadaceae bacterium
TCGTACCCCTGCAGTTCTCCGCGCCACAACGGCACTTATAGAACTTTTCCATCTCTTCATCGTTCTCACCAGTTCGCTCGTACTGGTAGTCGTAGGCGAGCTCGGTACCTGGTTGAATCGTTTTAAGCGCATAAATGAAAATGCGCTTCTTCTCGATAACCGCTTCGCAGTTGGGATCACATGAGTGATTGATCAGCCTCGCATCATTCCCTTCTACCGCACCGTCAATGACAGTCTTGTTGTCGAGCGTAAATAGAAATGTGTGGTGACGCTTCATCTTGTCATCGTCATACCGGCGGTCCGCTTCTGCGTTGGAGATGCGCTCTCCGCCGTACTCGATGATTTTTTGCCCTTTTCTCAGTTTTCTTGCTGCAAAAACACCAAGACCCTGAATTCCAGATTTTCGAACTCTGTACAGTGGCTGCTTCTTGCCCTCGGCCAATTCCATCTCCCTCAATCGTTCGTCTGACTTCCAGCCGGCAGAATTGTTCCCCGGCATTCTCCAAATCCGATCCTTCGTACACCATCACGCTCACAAAAGCCCCGCATGATGACTTCATCCCCATCTTCGAGAAACTTGCGGGTCTCGCCTGATGGAAGTGTCAGGGGCTCTGCGCCGCGCCATGTCAGCTCCAGCATGCATCCGCGCGAATCCTTGGTCGCGCCCGACACAGTTCCGCTTCCGATCAGGTCGCCTGTCCGCATGTTGCATCCGCTGCTCGCATGATGCGCGAGCATTTGAGCCGGCGTCCAGTACATGTTGCGGAATCCAGCCCTGCTCACGCGGTGCGGCGCGACTCCATCATCCCGCATCTTCTTCGACGAAATCAGAACTTCGACTTGCAAGTCCAGAGCCTCAGCACTGGAATTCGCGGCGTTCAGATAGGATAGCGGTTCGGGATCGCCACCCGTGCGTGACGGCCGAGGCACCCGGAATGGCGCAAGGGCATCCCGCGTAACCACCCAGGGTGATATCGTCGTCGTAAAATTCTTGGCCAGGAAGGGTCCGAGTGGCTGGTATTCCCAAGCCTGGATGTCACGCGCCGACCAGTCGTTCAGGAGACAAAAACCAAAGATGTGATTCTCGGCTTCGTCTATTGAAATTGTCTTTCCACGATCGTTGCCCCGCGCGACGAAAAACCCGATCTCCGCCTCATAATCGAGCGAGCGCGACGGCCCAAACGAAGGCGCGTCCGCATCCGGAGCTTTTGTCTGGCCGCTCGGACGCCGAACCATGTTGCCGCTTACTACTATAGAAGAGGACCGACCGTGGTAGCCGATTGGAACGTGCTTGTAATTAGGGAGAAGCGGATTGTCCGGCCGGAACATGCTGCCGACGTTAGTTGCATGTTCGATCGAAGCATAAAAGTCCGTGTAGTCGCCGATTGTAGCTGGGAGCGACATGATGGTTCTTTCCATTGGGACCAGCGCCGGCCGCACCTTCTCGATGATCGCCTCATCGCCCGTGCAAACCAGCTCCTGGACCCGATTGCGAAATGCGCCGAGCATTTCGGCGGGGGCATTCATGATCCCGTTCAGCACGGTGTCCTTGCACCGGATTGCGATCTCGCGAGCATCGCCAGTGAACAGTTCGACAGTTCCCGGCCTGCTGACATTCAGCACCTGGTCGCCAATCGCTACGCCTATCTGCCGGGATGAAGCAGACGCGCCGCCAACAGACATGGAAAAAACGCCGAAAGGAAGATTTTCGGGCGGGAAATCTGTATTTGGATCGTTTGCCGATTGAATCCAGCTACGAAGAAAGGTCATCAGTATGACGTCGAAGTTTTAAGGAGCCGTGCGAGCTCTTCTACCGGTTCTGTAAATGAACATGATCCAAATGAAACCGCGAACCCTTCTCGTGCCTTTTTGATATCGGCATTCGACAGACTCCTGCCCCACCAGCTCAAGCCATGTCGGTCGAACGTAAACGCACCCACATCACGCTCTTCCAACATGGCCTGGGTATCAGCACTGCTTCCGCCCGCGAAAAGGGAAACAGCGGCTGCAAAGACATTTAGGAATCCGAACATGGGCGCAGATGCGGATTCGGGTGCGTAGGTCAGCGGGTACCTACTGCATACTATATGATGCAATCCTGCGGTCGCCTTGAACGCGACGCCTTCGCGCTTGCAGGCCTGCATGAACGTTACGATCGCCGTGGCGGCGGGAAAGGCTGCTTCCTCGATCCCACCCGTACGGATCTTTGCAGAAAACCTTGCTTCTCTGATGCCTGCGAACATTTCAGCAGTAGCGTCAGGCGGAATTTCAATAAAAGCCGTGTAGAAATCGGGGAGCGACGCCTTGAGCTTTGCCACAGCTTCAGGATTCGACGCCTTTACTTCTACAACATCTACAACGGCGTGCCCTGCGGGAGATTCTGACCAGTGCGAACAGTTGAACTTGAGAAGGGCAGAAATTTCCTCTTCGAAGTTCCCGGAAAGGAGAACAGCGAGCTTCCACGGATTAGAGCCTGCGGACTTCGGCAAAAATGCTGCAGCGGTCTCTTCAAATTCACTGATGCGACTCGCCGGCAGTACGAAGCGCCCCAACATTCCGGAGTCAGGGCCCTCGAGATACTCAGCGTAATTGCGGACAGCCTCACCCATTCCCAGCTCCGCCGGCGGGAACAAGCCGGCGTAGTCTATTAGACCAGATGTAAGAAGGTGGATAGATTCCATTCGGGCCGGAAATCTATCCAAGAACTCACTGTGGACATAAGCAGATTGAGAAAACTTGATGCGGGCCCCAAGCAGAGGGCCGAAACCCCCTCGCTCACCTTTCCGTACGGACATCATGAAACTCGCCACATTTTTGCTGGTGTGCGCCCTTGGTGCGCCCGGCTTGACCCACGCGCAGGCCCGACCGGACAGGCCGACCCCGAACGACAGCCTCTTATCACTCAAGCGGGCGAACGCTGTTCGCGTCCGGCCAGGCGCTATCAGCGTTGACGGAAAAATCACTGAATCGGTGTGGGACACGATTCCTGCCCTTACGGACTTTGTGCAGAAAGACCCGGTCGAAGGCGGTGTCCCATCCGACAAGATGGAAGTTCGCTTCGCGTACGATGACGCGGCGCTTTATGTAGCGACGAAAGTCATCATCAAGCCGGGCCGCTCTATCCAGTCGCCAATTGGACGGCGTGACAATATCTCCCAGTCGGAATACATCTCTGTATCACTGGACTCCTACCACGACAAGTTGACTGCATACACGTTCACAGTCACTGCTTCTGCCGTGCGGGGTGATGGATATCACGCTGACGATGACGACGACCCCGACGCTTCTTTCGACCCTGTTTGGGAAGCCGCGGCGAGCCAGACGGCGGAAGGTTGGACTGCAGAGATGCGAATTCCCTTCTCTCAGCTGCGCTTCAATGCCGCCGATGTGCAGGAATGGGGAGTCAACATCAGACACTGGGTTCCATCACTCAACGAGAACGTATTCTGGAGTCCGGTGCCAAAACGCGGAACGGGCTGGTCGTCGTGGATGGGTTCACTGCGGGGAATATCCGGCATCGCGCCATCTCGCCGGCTCGAGCTAATGCCTTACGTGGCGACCGAAGCCAATTTCACCGGCACTCGCAACCCTTCCAACCCGTTCGACGACGGCAAGAACCTCAACGCGCGTATTGGCGGCGACGTAAAAGTGGGACTCGGACCAGCACTGACTCTGCAAGCCACAATCAATCCTGATTTCGGCCAGGTGGAGGCAGATCCTGCCGAAGTAAATCTCTCCGCCTTTGAAACATTTTTTAGCGAGAAGCGCCCCTTCTTCGTTGAAGGAAGCAACCTTTTTCAGGGCGGACACAGCTACTTCTATTCCCGCCGGATTGGCGGCAGACCGCGGGGTCCCGCGTCCGGCGGTTTTGTCGACTATCCCAATGCGAGTACGATTTTAGGTGCTGCAAAACTCACGGGCCGACTGCCGGGCGGAGCTTCACTTGCCGGGCTTGCTGCTGTCACTAATCGAGAGTCCGCACAGACCTACGACACTGTGGCAAGGAAATTCGGCCGCGTCGTTGTTGCACCACTTACCACATACAGCGTCGGGCGAATTCAACAGGAAATTGGGAAGTCGCATTCTACTTTGGGCTTCGAGCTGACCGGACTGAAGCGCAATATCGCCGATGACAGTCCGTTGGAACGGATTCTTAACCGCGAAGCGTTCTCAGGCGGTGCCGACTGGAATATTCGTCTCAAGGATGGCGAGTACGCACTCGGCGGTGCGCTCGGCTTCAGCAATATTCGCGGTGACAGCACGGCAATTATAAATGCACAGCGATCCAGTGCGCGGTACTTCCAGCGCCCGGATGCGAAGTCATATCACGTGGACTCAACCCGAACGACTCTCTCCGGCTTCAATGGAAGCCTCAATATCGAGCGTCGCACGGGCAAGCACTGGCTCGGTGGCGCTTATGTGTCCGCCGAATCGCCTTCTTTTGAGATCAATGACATGGGCCGTTTGGGAACAGCAGACGGTGTTGCCCACGGAGCGCAGATCAGGTACCGCGAAACACAGCCCAGTCGATTCTTTCGTAACTATTCGGCAAGACTTAGCTACGACGCGGAGATCAACTTCGACCGTGACCGTCAGTATGGAGAGACGGCACTAACCGTGGACGGTACCTTCCCGAACTTCTGGAGAATACAGGCCGACGCAAAACATGACGCAAGAGCGCAAGACGAACGTCTTACGCGCGGCGGGCCCTCCATGGGTTACGGTTACAATAATTATGGAATCGAAATCTCTCCAATAGCTCGGCATCGAAAACCCGGTGGAATGCGCGCGTGTACTACGGGAAAGATGAATTTGGCTCACCGACCAACAGGTTGAGCGGGAGCTACTCGATTCGCCCTAGTCCGCAGTGGCAGTTCTCGATCGTTCCCAATTACCTGCGGTCGGTTAACCCCAGGCAGTTCGTCACGAGTCGGACCGGCGGATCAGCCGCGACGTATGGTCGGCGCTACGTTTTTTCATTCCTGGATGCAAGCCAACTCATTGCGGAAACAAGACTGAGCTACACCTTCACGCCCGATCTGACCCTCGAGTTTTACGGCCAGCCCTTTGCCGCGAGCGGACGGTACTATGACTTTGGCGAACTGGACGCTGCGCGCAGCCGGAATCTCCGACACTATGGCAAGGACGGGACAACAATCCAGCAGCAGGCTGACGGGAGTTATCGTGTCGTAGATGCAAAAGTTCAGACAAGCGGAGCGCCGTCCGCATTTTCGATTGCAAATCCGGATTTCAACGTTCGTTCGTTCCGCAGCAACACGGTATTGCGCTGGGAATATCGTCCGGGCAGTACCCTCTTCGTCGTGTGGCAGCAGGACCGCTCAAAGCGGGAAACGCAGGGGCGGCTCGTAGGCATCGATGATGTCCTCGGCGCATTCTCGCAGCCGGGCAACAACTTCATTGCAATCAAGGCGAACTTCTGGATCCCCATGCGGTAGTGGGTTGGTTCAGCTCGCCGGCACAACGGTACACACGGGTGGGTGTGTACCGTTTTGTTTTTTTCTAGCGAACTACTCCACAGGCAATGCGGTCACCGCTATTTCCTGAGGGCTGAGATACTTGGTCGTCAGGGCCTCCGTGAACCACTAATGCGCTTCCATCGGAGTCCATGAGTGTGGCACTCCCGGCTGTGATCGTCACGCGGTCAGTAGTGAATTGCACGTGTGCAGCGCCAGTCGCATTCACGGTGAAATTTGGTGCATCACCCGCATGAGGCCCGGACGGATTGCTGAGTCCATGTGCCTTGTTACCCGGGTTGTAATGAGCACCGGCTGAGCCGAAACCTCCGGGATCGCAGCTCCCCACAGAGTGGAAATGAATTGCGTGAGTTCCGGCCGGCAGACCAATCAACTGGAGGTCCACGTGCACCAGTCCGTTGTTGTCCTGCCAAACATTTCCGCCGCCACGCGCAGAGCCATCATTGGCAACCAGCACAACGGCCGCTGTTCCCTGCCGTCCTGCGAGTGTTTGAAGCTGAGCGCAGCCGAATGCGACGACGGATAATGCTGCGATGATCGGGACTCTGAAATGTGATCGCATTTCGTAATTCTCCTGTCGGAAATAGAAAGCGCCCCGCGGAGCGGAGCGCTTCGTTGATTCCATAAGTCTACCGGCCGCCTGTTCCGCCGCCAGTACCGGACAAGCGGACTAGTCTGAAATTTTTACGGCTACGGTTTCTTTCAGTGCACTCGGCAGCCCGGCAGCCTGTGGTGCCGCAGAGAGCAGCCTGGTTACGAAACGCTGACCTTCGGAAATTCTCTCGACTTCGATTGCAACGGCTTCAACAGACTGTTCGAGCCTCTCGAGACGCTGCGCTGCTTCGCCCTGAATGGCGGGAACGGTGACAGGCTGTTTTGCACGCTTCCACATGAGCCGCGCTGCAGCGATTGCGAGTGGAAAAAACACGAGCACCGTGAAAACGATCGATAGCGCCGTAAACTGAGCTGGCGAAAAAATGTCAAAAGCACGGGGGGCTGTAGGATCCTCTGTTGCGGTGCCGAGCGCAGGAGCGTTGGTAAGCTGACGCCCCGTTGTCGCGATATCAGATTCCAGCTGAACAATTCGCTGGTCGAGAACTCCAATGCGCTGCTCGAGTCCGACCTTGTTGGCACCCGATGCAGTCTTCACTTCTTCAGCGAGACTCTTCCGGCGCCCTGAGGCCGAGATGAGCTGATCGGAAAGCTCTTCCCGCCTGGCGCGCAGTGCTTCGATTTGTCCTACGGTCGTGGGAATCGCACCGGGATCGGCGGCGAGAGGTGTAGCTGGCGCAGCTGGGGCGGGCGAACCATTCGTCTGCATAACCTAATTTACGGGCGAAAACCGATTTGGGTTACAACTTCTTCGGCCTGCTACCGCGAGTGACGGTCCATGAGGTGAACTATTTCGTCGTACATGGCTTCT
>JANLYJ010000325.1:0-2690 GCA_031365555.1 Gemmatimonadaceae bacterium
TCACACATTCGGAAATATTTCCTGGCACTTTCGCCAGCACTACCGAAACGACTGACTGGCTTATCGCAAACCTCGGACTTTCGCGAACGCCTGTCCTCGCATGGGGACCGGGCGGAATGCAGCAGATCAGCGAGGTGAGGAGCGGAGGGTTGTCTATTCTGGCCTTTGCCGGAAATACCGGTCCGGACCATATCGATCAACTACACGGCCTTGGAGAATTTCTCCGGCGTGCAGCGCAGTTCACCGCAGGCAGCTACTCCAAGGCCGTGTAGATGATCGATATGGTCCGGACCGGTATTTCCGGCAAAGCCCAGAATAGACAATCCTCCGCTCCGCACCTCGCTGATCTGCTGCATTCCGCCTGGTCCCCATGCGAGGACAGGTGTTCGCGAGAGTCCGAGGTTTGCGATAAGCCAGTCAGTCGTTTCGGTAGTGCTGGCGAAAGTGCCAGGAAATATTTCCGAATGTGTGATGACCATTATTCCACTTCCTTTCGCAGCGCGGCGCGCATAGGCAAGGAAGGGAACTAGCTTCGCAGTGTCGAGCGCTCCGCCTTCGGAGAGCACAGCTCGCTCGGGGATATAACTGGTATGCAGGCCGTCAAGCAGGATTACCCCATCCAATTCCGCTGCGATCCTTGCGTCAGAAAGGAGCGCACGTACGCCTCCATATCCTGCGCTGAACGCGCTTACGAATACTCGCTCTGCACGGACTCTGTTCCCGGTTCGCCGCGACGTTTCCTCTCGCACCCGCCGCAGCAGTTTATTCCATGCAGCGGAGTCAGAGAGCGGCCGCTCGTATGCCGATGATCCGCCGCCGAGGTTGACCGTTGCGACAACGTAATTTCCTCCGGCAGTTGCGACAGCGCTCGAGGGGACAAACGCTGCTCCAAAGAGATGTACGAGCAGGATTCGCGGCGATGTTGCGTCGTCACCTGTAGTTCGCTGTGGAATGAATACGTTCACAGGTTTGGCAAACACGGAGTCGATGTTGAATGAGATTCCCGGCACCTGATCCGGGGTGATTCGGTGATGCTTGCGCGCCGTTTCGACCATTGGCGATGGATTCTGCGAACGCGGAGCTGCGGCTAGAGGGACGGCTACCGGGACGGGTTGCGCGCGGCAGCCGGGTATCAGCGTGACCAACAGAAGGAGCGCTCTCCGCGACATGCCAGAAGTTGCGTTGGGAGGGCGGGAGCACGCAAGTTTGAGCATATGCAGGATTTAACTACCGGGTCGGTGAGCCGACACCTGCTCAAGACTACGAGCTTCATGCTCGTGGCAATGGTTTTTCAGACAATGTATTTCCTTGTCGATCTCTACTGGGTCGGGCGACTTGGAACGGAGTCAGTTGCCGCAGTGGGAATTGCCGGCAACTTCACCTTTATCGTTCTCGCGATCACGCAGATGCTCGGCGTTGGCACGACGACGTTGATTTCACATGCTGTCGGAGCCAAGGACCGGGAGCGCGCGACACTGGTGTTCAATCAGTCCCAGACGCTCGCGATTGTCACGGGCATTCTGTTTTTCGTCATCGCGATGCTCGTGCGTGCGCCTTATGTGAAAGCAATAAGCCCCGATTCGAACACTGCGGCTTTGGCTGCCAGCTATCTCGTCTGGTTCATTCCCGCGATGGCACTCCAATTCGCGATGGTAGCAATGGGATCGGCGCTTCGTGGAGTGGGAAATTTCAAGCCGGGCATGATCGTGTCGTCGGTAACCGTGGTTCTGAACATGGTGCTGGCGCCGATACTGATTTTTGGATGGGGGACGGGGCGGGCATTTGGAGTCGCGGGCGCTGCCATATCGTCACTGATTGCCATAGTCGTAGGAACTGTATGGCTTTTGACCTATTTCCTCGCAAAGGACTCGTTCCTTCGCTTTGTGCGCGCAGACCAGAAACCGGATTTCTCGCTCTGGAAGAGAATGCTCGGAATAGGGCTCCCTGCGGGCGCCGAGTTCGCGGTCATGGGATTGTATCTCATAATTGTGTATTCCATTTCCCGGCCGTTTGGGGCCGCCGCGCAAGCCGGGTTTGGAATTGGAGGCCGCGTGATCCAGGCGCTCTTCATGCCTGTTGTGGCGCTCGGATTCTCGGTTGCACCAGTGGCCGGGCAAAACTTTGGGGCAAGACTTAGGCAGCGTGTGACGGACACATATCGCGATGCTGCGGTGATGTCGACAATCGTAATGATTTTGTTTGCAATAATCTGCCACATCGCGCCTGCGTCGATGATCCGCGTGTTTTCCAGGGATCCACAGGTGATAGCAGTGGGCGAAGAATATCTCAGGATCATTTCCTGGAACTTCGTTGCATCGGGCCTGATTTTCGTGAACTCCAGCATGTTTCAGGCGATGGGAAACACTATCCCGTCGCTGATAACTTCTGCGATGCGGATTGTCGTGCTCGCGATTCCTGCGGTTTTGCTATCAAGGGTTGCCGGATTCACTCTGACCTGGGTCTGGTATCTGTCAGTAGCCTCGGTTCTGCTCCAGCTGGTTGTGAGTTCGCTCCTTCTCCGTCGCGAGTTTTCCCGGCGCCTCACTTTTCCCATACAGTCGCCAAAGGCCGTCGAGCTGCCCAGCACCGCGTAGGGTCTTTGCCGGGCTAAAGAACTGTATTACTTGACAGATACACCAAAAGACTTTTATTTACGAGGGTGTATTACTTAGCTAATGCGGTTCGATGCT
>JANLYJ010000051.1:0-12997 GCA_031365555.1 Gemmatimonadaceae bacterium
AGTTCCGGTTCGACGGCACGAACGCATTCTTCTTCGTCGCACCGTACCGCGCACCGTAATCGCACGATTGCATTGAGTTTTAGAGTGGCCACCCGATATTGGGTGGCCACTTTTACATTCAACCAATCGAATGCCAAATAACTCCCGTGCGCTGACCGCCGCCCGCTGGCTTCTAATGTCTGCGGTGCTCGTGCCGCTCCTGATGTGGAAGGGTCTCTTTTTCCCATACATCGGCGCACGGACAATTTTTTTTCGTACAGTTGTAGATCTCGTAGTCGGGATCTTCATCTACCTGGTAGCAACGCGCGATCATGAAGCCCGTGCAAGGCGCGACCTGTTCCTCTGGGCAATGATTGCCTTCACCGTCGCCAGTGGAATATCTGCGGCGTTCAGCTCTGCACGAAACCGCGCAATATTCGGAGACTTCGAGCGCCTCGGCGGGGTCTGGGCGCTGCTGCACTATCTGATGTTCTACGCGATGCTGCGCGTGTTCTTCGGCGAGCGCGAATGGAAGCTGTTCCTCAAGCTCACGGTCGGTGTCAGTGCAATCGTTGCGGGCATCGCGATATTGCAATACCAGCTTGCCTACGCTGGAACACCGTACGCAGGCACCTTTTACTCGGCAGTGTTTTCAACGATCGGCAACCCGGGCATGCTCGGGATGTATCTGTTCTTCGGCGTCGGGTTCGCGACCTATCTGGCTCTCACAGCTGATTCCAGAAGAACCAAAGTCGTCTTTGTCCTTATCGCCCTCGTCGACCTGTATGGAATCGTCCTTTCGCAAAACAGGACGTCCATCCTTGGGATCGTTGCGGCCGTTGGATCTGGCGCACTGGCCTACTCACTGCTCGGCTCGCGTCGCCGAGGGCTGGTGCTTGGTGTCGCACTCGGAGTTGGTGCGCTCTTCGCGGGCGGGCTCGCCATCGCGATCAAGGCTCCAAACAGCGCGATCGCTCACCAGCTGCCAGGAATTTTCAATCGCGCTGCGCAGACGACCATGGGCGGACCCGATGCAATCCGGTGGCTGGAATGGCGAGCTGCAGTCCAGGGATTCGCAGATCACCCAATCATTGGATATGGACCGGAAAACTTCCATCTGGCGTGGAGCGCACACTTCCAGCCGGATCTGTACGGAAAGATTACCGAAGAGCGAATTGATCGTGCCCACAACGCAGTGCTCGAGGTGCTCGCCACGACCGGCCTCCTCGGCGCAATCGCATTCCTCGCAATGTGGGCGTTTCTGTTTCACGCAGTGTGGAGATCAGCCAGGGACGGGCGAGTGTCCGGTGCGGGCGCTTCGTTCTTCATGGGACTTTTTGCGGGATACCTCGTAATTCTCCTGTTCTGGTTCCTGGACATCAACTCCGTGCCAAGCTGGTTGGCGGCATGCGCGATGTTCGCATTTGTGAACTCGGGAGACAGCGCGCTTGAATTCGGACCCCGGCGTGCGCTCACTCGCCGGTCGTATTTGTTGATGGCCGGCGGCGGGCTCGTACTCGCCGCAGCTCTCTGGCTGCATTCGTACGAGACTTTGCGAGTGTCCCATCTGTTGTACCGGAGCCAGACGGGAAGAGACATACCTTCCACGCTGACCGACTACTTCGACGTGTTTGCGTCCCCCGCTCCGCAAACGTCCCATACACCGACGATGTACGGGCGCTACATGTCCATGGTCGTTCAGCAGACACCACGAATGGACATTCGCACGCGGAAACTCGTGGATCTTGCCTTCGCGCGTGGAATAGTTGAAATGGAGCGCGAGCGACAACGCGATCCACTGAACGAGCTCATTTATATCCAGCAGGCGCGTCTCTCACTGCTTGCCGCATCGTATTACCAGCTTCCCCAGTATTACGACTATGCAATCGCAACTCTTAAGCGCGCGGTTGCTCTGAACCCCCGCAGAATTCAGCCAAGAATGGTGCTCGCGTACGCTCTGATGATGGGCGGAAAATTCGACGAAGCGCGCGCGCAGCTTCTGCAGGCGAAGTCTATTTATGCGAAGTCCGGCCAGGTGTACTACTACATGGGCCACCTGTTGCGCCTGCAGAAAGATTTCCCCGCCGCTGCTGCGGCCATCGATACATCCTTCGCGCTTAACTACAAGGGATCGAGCGAGCTCTACATGGCCGTTGTGGAAGGCCTGAAGAAAGAGCAGAAATTCGCTGACGCGGCGAAGCTGATGGAAAAATATCTCGCTTCGAGAGTAAGTTCTTACCGTCCCGAAGGTTCACGGGTGTTAAGAGTCGAGCCCGCTGGCGAAGATGTTCAGATGCTCGCTCGTCTGCCGATTCTCTGGGCTCGGGCCAATGACTCGGCGCGCGTTCAGCAAGCGATCGGCAACCTCCTTCTAGCTGACTCCGGATTCCGGGCACAGACGGCAAAATTTACCGACGACTACCGTCGAGGGCAGCTCGCGAGTTGGATCGACGCGGAGACCTTGGCTCCGCGCGTGCTACCGTCCGGTGGGGCGCCCCGCCGTTAACGCGACTGCCACATCATCGAACAGGACATCGTCGCCGGCTCCCTGACTTCCCAGCCAGAGGCGTGCACGTGACGCCCTGCTCGGCATGCGAAGTGTCGAACGCCACCTGAGCTTTCCATCGGCGAAGAAAGCTACGCGTCCTCCTTCCTCAATTTTTATTTCGAAAGCGTGAACGGGCTCGCCGCCTAGCGCTGTGACTGGCTCGGTCCACTGCTCGCGGTCGACTGAGTACGCGACGCGCGCAGCCTGTCCCAGCCATTCAATTGAAAGAATTCGTGTCATTCGCGGGGCTGCCTGTGTTACGTCAGTGGAATCTGTTGCGACCAGGCTTACCGAGAAAGAGCGTGAAGAGATCGGAGCCGAGAATGGGGCATGCACTCGCACTCGCGCAGTGAATCCAGTCCGTAGAGGCATGTCGCGCTTGCTGAGAAGTCCGGATTCAATCTGTCTGCCGGAGTGAGGCGATAGCACGCTGCCGCCATTCATAAGAATGGTTCGCGGTGCCGGGTCCCCTACCGATTGCCAGCGTGAACTCAAAATTCCGCCGGAAAAGTTGTCGCTGACTAGCTCAGCACGCGCGCTGCCCACCTGAATCAACGCGGTGTCGACGCGCCATCCACCCGCTGACAGCGCGATTCGCGCTAGGCCCGGCTTCACCCCGGTAATCATTGCGCGCGCGTGAGGCGTTCCGTCGGAGCTATCCACGTCCAGAGCTATGACTCTTGCAATCTCGGGATCGAGAGAGAGCCACTTTCCAGAGGCGGAAGTCATGACTGCGCCCGACTTGTCGTACGCATCCATCAAGGCTTCGGTGCTGTCGCCGGTCCCAATCTGCAGAGGTGAGCGTATCTGAACCTTGTGGATGAATCTCGGTGGCAGTGCGCTAGCGCCCCACCGCGCGATTGTGAAGTTGCTGGCGGCCCCGCTCACTTTCACAGCGCTTGAGCCCCAGGAGCGCGTCACGAAAACGCTCGCATCGCCTCCACGTGTTGACTCGAACGCGACGAAGTTTCCATCAGGCGAAAACACCGCGTGGTCATCTTGCGCGGGATCCCAGGTCAGGCGGACAAGTCTCGTGGTGAGGATGTCGTAAACAAAAACTTCTGCGTTCCCCAGTCTGTCGCTCGTGAATGCCAGCCTGTCGCCATCCGGTGCCCAGGCGACGTGATAGTCCTCGGCGTCCGAGTTGCTGACGTTGCGAACATCCGTCCCGTCGGCGTTGCTGATGAAAATTTCCTGTTGGTGCGTGTCGCCGGTGCGCGCAGTCCAGGCGATATATGAACCTGAAGGTGACCACGCTGACTCGACAACCGAACGCGACACAGCTGTATCGATAGCAATGCGCCTGGTGCCATCGGAGCTGAGGGCAAACAGATCCGAATCATAATTTCCGCCCGGGAGTGTTTGTCCGTGAGTTGCGAGCAGCCAGGCTCCATCCGGCGACCACCCGCCAATGATGTCGTCACCTGATCCGAAAACGAGACGCCGGGATTGCCGCCCATCGCTGGTGAAGAGGTAAATGTCAGGTCCGCCGTCTGTCATTTTCTCAACGGCGACCTGCGCTCCTGTTGGGGACGTTCTCGGATTCATCAGGGGAAGCCGAATCGAATCTTCCCAGTTCTGCGTGTCCTTGACTGTGTACTCGTGCGGAACCGTGACGCCCGGAATAATCTGGCCCGTGAGGTAGAACGTCTTCAGACCAAGTGCGGAGCGGCTCGTCAGGAACAGACTGTCTGTGAGCACCATTCCCACTGGCCGGCGTGGACTTCCGCGTCCCATCATGGCCATCGCAATGAGGGCCATCGCAATTGTTGTTGCAGTTGCGATTCTGAATACCGATGAGCCTGCAAAAATTCGGGCGATCGCATTGCTTCGCCGCCGGTTTGGCCTGCCCGGTTCACCAACTGCCCGCTCGTCAGTGTTTTCTACAGCTTCGTCGGATGTTTGCTCGACGTCGATCGCTCCCGGCTCTCCCGAGCCGAGTCGTGGACGACCCAGCTCAAACAGACGCGCGAGTGTCTCGAGTTTTTTCCTGTCGGCGGGTGTCGATACAAATTGTTGTGCAACAGAGGTGAAATGGCGAACAGAATCCATCGCGCCTACTGCAGCCGCGTCGTACGCCGCAGCCACAGAATGCTCAAATGTTGCTGCTGCATTCCCGGCGACGCTGAAGAGGTGGGCGAGCTCGGCGTTTCTTGCGCCCGGTTCGTGAGTCAAAGCGTCGGCGGCCCACCCTGCGAGAAGTGCGCGGCCCGCCGGTCCCGTGCCTTCGAGCGCGAGCGCTGCCGCTTCATCATGCCCGGGCTTTACTCCCTGCGGTGTTTGTGTGACAAGACCCAGTCCTTCGAGAGCAAGCACGGCATCCAGAGCGGCCGCCTCTGAAAGATGTGATGCAGCTGCGAGCAGGCGAATGGAAGCCGCGCGTTCGAGCAGAGCGCATGCAACGAAAAGGCGCTGCTGCGGGGGGGAGCACCCCTGAAGTCTTGCCCAGAGTGCGTCTTTCAGAGTGGCCGGCACACCGGTTGGGTTGAGTCCGCCTGCCGCCTGCCGCGCGAGCTCGAGAGCCCTGTATGGAATTCCACCGGATAGTCCGGCAATTCTTCGACGCTCTTCATCCGGAACGACATCCGAATCTGCAACGCTGTGAATCAGTGCCGCCGTTTCGTCCGGGGACATCGGTCCCAATTCAATTCGTTCAATCCCGCGCTCACTATCTATGGATGCGCGTGATCCACGCGGCTGGCTTGGCGTGAACGGAAATGAACCTGCAAGCGCCGGCCGGACCGTGGCGGGCCGGTATAACATGCAAAACATCACCGACACTCCTGCCAAACGGCCGGAGAGATACTCGACCAACTGCGCCGTGGCCGGTGCACTGTTGTGAAAATCTTCCAGGAGAATCAGTACTGGCTGTTCGTATGCAATCGCGTCGATCAGCGCCGCAACGCCCTCGTAAAACCGGAGGCGGGATGCGTCATCATCAATTGGTTTGAGCGCCGGCAGGTCGAACTGGTCACGAAGTTCGGGGAGCAGCCGCGCTGCTTCGGCGAGCAGGTGCTGGCTCGCTCCAGACAAACCGGGCGCGTTGAGCGCACCTCGAAGAGCGCGTCCAATGGAGGCGTAGGGAATCATCGATCCTCCGCTCCGTTCCCTGCCGACGAGAGTCAGCATCTGGCCGAGGCGGCCGGCGCGCGAAACAAATTCCTCTACAAGCGCCGACTTTCCAATTCCGTCATCACCGGACACGGTAACCGTCGCCCCATTGCCATTTCGCACCTCGGTCCATGCCGAGAGTAGCCGGCCCAGCTCGCGTTCGCGTCCAAAAAATGAATAGGCGGGTTCGTTGGAGCCGCCAACATCTTGTTGTGTGGTGGACTGCTTGCGCAGCCTCGACAGCATCTCCCGCACTCCGGTAGGCGCATCGCTTCCAAGTTCACTTCTGTACCGTTCCGAAAAGCGCTCGAGCGAAGCCCTGGCTTCAGCCATTCGGCCGGCTGCAACCAGGACACTTGCTTCTGAAATAGCTGCGTCAGCGGCGAGAGGTGACGCTTTGCTGAGTAGAGCTGCTTTTGCGGTTGCGTCATGAATGTCGCCGCGAGTACTCGCTGCGTTGACGGCTTGCTGAAGTGCCCACTGGTAACGAGCGTCCAACCGTGAGCGCTCCGACATTACCCATTGATCGAAGTCAGGCTCGCTGAGATCGAGGCCATCCAGCAGCGGTCCCCTGTAAAGCTCGAGTGCGTCGTCTATGGCACCGCGCTTCAAGAGTTGATCAAAAACCAGGACGTCGACCCAGACCGCAGACGACAGCTCCAGCTTTACCGTCGTAGAGTTGAGTGGCAGCCGATCTTCCCCTACTGCCGCCCGCAACCTATGAAGGGTCTGTCGAAAGGCATTTTTGGCCTTTTGTTCTGGCAACGAACCCCAGAAAAGAGTGACAAGCTCCTCCCGCCTGGATTCGCCCTTCAGGCATAGGTACGCTAGCATACCTAATGGCTTGCCAAGCCCCAATCCGGACAGTGGGTTTCCCGTACCGTCCGTAACGGAGGGAACACCCAAGAGGCTGATACGGATGGCGGGATTTGTCACATGGCGAATATAACGCCTTTGTTACGCATACGGCGAAGGTTCGTTTGCCCTGTAACACTACTATAGGTTGAGTGTAATGGCCCCGTCACACGTCCCCGATATCCTTCCGCCTGTTGAAATAGCTCCCTCCAAGGAAATCAGATGATTCGCAAGTCGACACACCATAAGAGCGCAGCAAAGCGCGGGTTCACCCTCGCGGAAGTGCTCGTAACTCTCTCGATCATCGCGATCATGGCCGCAGTACTCCTACCGGCCCTGAATAGTCAGATCGCGAAAGGTGATGCAGGGCGGGTCGCTTCTGACCTGACCAATATTCAGACCGGCGCCCAGGCGTTCCTGTCTGACGTTCACCGTTACCCGGGATCGCTCGCGCATCTCACCACTGCGATCACTGGAAGCCAGAACGATTTAGTGGGTCAGGCCTACCCACCCACGCTGGCCTCCAAATGGAAGGGTCCGTATGTGGCAAAGGAGGCTGTGTCGCCAAGTGGTGTCGGCAATTTTCAGGGAAACTTCACCTCAGTTACCGGCGCCAACGCCGTTCCGTACCTGACTGTGACGCTTCTCAATGTCGTTGCAACTGACTTCGCCCGCATTGAAGACCTGCTCGATGAAGGTGCCAGCTCCACGGTGTCTTCAACAACGGGTCTGGTTCGCTGGGTAGCCAGCGGCACGACAGGAACTCTGACTTACCTCGCCCTACCTATTCAATAAAAAACGCTCTTCGCGTATTTCCCACTCCCCAATGTTCGCATACTTAAGAGGACCCATGATCAAAGCTTTCGCCAACAAATCTTCCCGCAAGGGATTCACGCTCGTCGAAGTGCTCGTGACGATTGCAATCGTTGCTGTACTCGCCGGCGTCCTGCTTCCCGCCCTGTTCAATCAGCTCGGTCGTGGAGATACAGGTCGGTTGGCTGAAGATCTCGGCAACCTCCGCACAGGTGTAGAAACCTTCGGAACCGACACGCACAGACTGCCTTCCAAGATCGCTCAGCTCACAACGGCCATCACGACGTCCGACACGGACATCAACGGAAATACTTATGTCGCGTCCAACGTTGCGAAGTGGAAGGGTCCGTACGTCAATCGTGACCTGGTTGGCGCAACAGGTGGCGGAACGTTCAGCGATGCACTGTCACTGGTCACTGGTTCGAGCACTACCCGGTTCCTTACAACGACCGTTACAGGTGTAACGGCTCAGGATTTTGCACAGATCGAAGCAGTGCTGGATGAAGGCACGGCATCGACAACATCATCCACGCAGGGAAGCGTACGTTGGACGTCAACAAACAACGCGCTGACTTTCTTCCTCGTTCCGGTTCAGCAGTAAAGCAGGAATAAAGACGCTCGCCCTTTCAGGGCGGCGTTTTTTTCGTCGGTGAATTCGATCCTTGAGAGGAAACTGGATGGCTCGCAAATCGCTATATCGTAAGAGAATGGCAATGCGCGGTTTTACTCTCGCGGAAGTCCTTGTCACTCTTTCGATCATTGCGATTATGGCAGCAGTACTTCTGCCGGCTTTGAACAGCCAGATCGCAAAAGGTGATGCAGGCCGGGTCGCGTCTGACCTGACCAACATCCAGACAGGTGCGCAGGCATTTGTGTCCGACGTTCATCGCTATCCGGCCACGCTCACGCACCTTACGACTGCGATCTCGGGAAGCATGACAGATTTGCTCGGCCAGTCATACCCGAGTGGGTTGGTTACGAAGTGGAAGGGCCCATATGTGCATAAGGAAGCAGTCTCACCCAGTTCGGTCGGAAACTTTCAGGGAAACTTTGCCTCAGTGGCCGGAGCGAACGCTGTACCGTATCTGGCTGTGACACTTCTTAACGTTGTTGCAAAAGATTTCGCTCGCATTGAAGATCTGCTCGATGAAGGCGCCAGCTCCACGGTGTCTTCGACAACGGGTCTGGTTCGCTGGGTAGCAAGCGGAACGACAGGAACTCTGACTTACCTCGCACTACCCGTCCAGTAAGAAACGCATTTCGCGTCATTCGCTCCGAAGCTCGCATACTTAAAGAGGATTTATGATCAAAGCTCTCGCCAACAAATCTTCCCGCAAGGGATTCACGCTCGTCGAAGTCCTCGTGACGATTGCTATCGTCGCAGTACTGGCCGGTGTCCTCCTGCCTGCCCTGTTCAATCAGCTCAGTCGTGGAGACACGGGCCGGTTGGCTGAAGATCTCAACAACCTCCGCACAGGTGTTGAAACCTTCGGGACCGACACACACAGACTGCCTTCCAAGATTGCGCAGCTGACCACAACCATCACGACGTCCGACAAAGACATCAATGGAAACAATTACGTCGCTTCCAATGTTGCCAAGTGGAAGGGCCCTTACGTCAATCGTGACCTGGTTGGCGCAACAGGCGGCGGAACATTCAGCGATGCGCTGTCACTCATCACTGGTTCCAGCACCACGAGGTTCCTGAGCGCGACAGTTACCGGCGTAACGTTCCAGGATTTCGTTCAGATCGAAGCTGTATTGGATGAAGGCACTGCGTCCACGACTTCATCGACACTAGGAAGTGTTCGCTGGACGTCAACGAACAATGCGCTGACCTACTTCCTGGTTCCTGTTCAGCAGTAAACCGGGAGTAAAAAAAAAGAACGCCGCTCCTTACCGGGCGGCGTTTTTTTGTCCTCTATTTTCCAGGTGCAGCTACCAGGTGCGTCCGCGCACAATCCAGTTGGCAACCGAATCACTCACACCGTATCGCGCCTTGATGGTCGCAGCTGATGCAGTGTTGACGTTGACCGGCAACTGGTAGAAAACAACATTGGGGTAGGGTGACGGAATTTCCGACGATCCTACTGTCAGCCCCGCTTCCTCGATAACAGCGCGGAGAGCATCCAGCGCCGACACATCACGAAGATTTACGCTGACGCGGCCACGCACATCCGAGGTCATCACGAGCGAGACGCCGGCTGCGGATGCAAGCGCCGGAAGCAGCTCACGAACGTCAGCGTTTGACGCAGTCATCGTAATCTTGTTGCCGCCAGGCGTCGCTCGCTGAAGAGGCGTAACGGGCCGCGTAGGAATGATCACCTGATCTACAGGCAGCTGTACGGAAAGGACAGGCGAGATCGGGACAGGGGCGGGAGCTGAACGCACGACGAGAGCCTTTGGCGGTGGTCCACAGGCAGCAGCTACCGTCAGCGCCGAAAGCGCCGCCAGCTTCTTCATGTCGATCCCAACCCCTTTGAGTTTCGTATCAGCCACTGCTACCAAGATCCTTCAAATGTTGGCGTACCTGAATTTCCTGCCGCGGAAAGCGGCCTTTACTTGTAGCAAGAAACGATCTGTACTCAACAATCGCCTGCTGTTTGTCGCCCTGCTTCTCCAGCACCTGCCCTAAAGTATAATGTGCTTCCGCCAGGGTAGCATTATCTCGTATGGCTTCCTCGAGTAAACGCCTCGCATCGGGGTATAACCCGAGCGCCGAGAACTGAATGGCGAGGTTCACCTTGGTACCGACGTTTCGGGGCTCGAGCTGTAACGCCTCCTGCAGGGCCGCTGTCGCCTCCTGGCGCTTGCCCTGACTGTCCAGGATCACGGCAAGATTGCTCCATGCCGCGGCGAATTTCGGATCGATGTCCAGCGCCCGGCGATACGACTCTTCGGCCTGCTTGATGTTTCCCATGGATCTGTAAACAGCCCCAAGGTTGTTGAGGGCTTCCGCATTCGCGGGCTTTTCCGCCAGAGACTGTGTGTAGAAGTTGCGAGCTGCAGCGAAATCACCGCGCTGCTGCGCTGCAAGGCCCTGCTGAAAAGACCTGTCAGCCACTACGACAGGAGAAGCGGGCTGCATCGTAATCTTGAACGTTCCTTTCGGAACCGGTTTCGGCTCCGGGGGAGCGAGATCATCGACAGTGACTGAAGGATCTTCAGCGCGCCCGAATGTGGAGCGGCGCGGTGACACCTGCTCGTATTCCTGGATGGCCCGATCGTATGAATCGAATCCGCTGCCAACAACTGTGTCCGCATTTGTTGCCGGGCTCTGCGCAATGAGCGCGCTGCTGTCCGGCGTGGCTGTCTGAACCGGAAGCGGAATTGGCGGCGCAACTGGCCCTGCCGAAACCGGACGAACCTGATTGCGCGAGCTCGCGGTCATGATGGTGACTACGGACACAACGACAATTACAGCGGCGAGACCCGCGAGCGCCATTCCCACCTCGCGAGGAATCGCAGGACGCGTGCGCTTCGCGGCACTGCGAAAGCTGGACGGGCTCTCCGGCATTGCAGCCTGCCTGACACCCGTTCGCTTCGCACGCTCTCGCTGTGCTGCGTCTAACGCGTCAGCAATTAAGCTCACACAACTCCAGCTGCGGCGGGTCTGAAGAAGCGCTTCCAAAACGAGCCCTGGATCGCTGCATGATCTGCATCATCGCCACTCAGCGACTTGATAGCCTGATCCACGTGCCGGATCTCGATGCGTCGCGTCTGCTCGACATATGCCGCAAGCATCGCCTGGTCGCAGATCGCATTGATGCGGCGCGGAATTCCGTGCGAAGCTTTGTACACACGCTTCATTCCGCGCCCGGTGAATTCCACTCGGCCGCGCGCACCGGCAACTTCCAGTCTGTGCTGGATGTAACGCTTGGTCTCGTCCTGATTGAGATGGGAGAGCCGGCACTTGACCGAAACGCGCTGACTCAGCTGCGACATTCCCGGCGCGCTGATTCGCGAGAGCAGCTCAGGCTGTCCTACGAGCACAATCTGAATGAGCTTTTCATCTGCAGTCTCGAGGTTCGAGAGCACGCGAATCTGTTCCAGGAATTCACTGGAAAGGTGCTGAGCCTCGTCGAAGATCGCGACGCACACGCGGCCCTCGCGCAGCTGGTCGAGCAGAAACTGGTTGAGGACGTTGTGCAGGTCGGCTCGCTGGGCAGTTGGCGAAAACGGAACGTCGAATTCGGTGAGCAGCGCCTGCAGCATCTCGGTGCCGCTGAGGAACGGATTGAAGAGCAGCGCCGAACGATGCTTTTCGCGATCGAGCTTTCTCAGCAGGTCGCGGCAAAGCGTGGTCTTGCCGGTGCCAGGGGCCCCGGTAAGAACCATGAATCCTTCCTTTCTCGCGATGCCGTAAAGAAGGCCGTCTTCCGCATCGCGATAACGCGATGAGTAAAAAACGAACCTTGGGTTCGGTGTAAGCGAGAACGGTCGCCCGTTTAATCCAAAGAATTCTTCGTACATGGTCTCTTACTGCGCGGCTGGGGGTTGGCCCGCAACAATGGTTGCAGTAATGAAGATGACGAGTTCCGACTTGGTTTGCACCTGATGAGTCGATTCAAACAGCTTTCCAAAGAGCGGAAGATTTCGCAGGCCGGGCACGCCGCTCGTGTTGTTGGTGATCTTGTTCTGCATCAGACCGCCAATCACGACCGTTTCTCCTGCGCGCATGCGGACCATCGTGTCAGTCTCGCGCTCTTCCAGTACCGGCACCGAGGAGCTGTTGCCATCATCGCTGACGTACACTGCAGTTCGCGCAATGCTGTTGATATGCGGACGCACGTTCATCGTAATCACGTTGTCCGCTCCAATCTGCGGCAAAACGCTCAGCACAATACCGACGGAAATCTGCTGCGGCGTAACAGTGTTGTTGAATCCGATGGTGCCTCCGTTCGGCCCCAGGATCGGCTGACGCGTTGCAGTGAACACGATCTCTTCGGTCGTAACGCGCATAATCGCCGGCTGATTGTTCAGCGCTGATACGCTCGGGCTCGAGAGAACATTCACGTCTCCCTGCGACTGAAGCGCCCGGAGCACAGCGTTGACCTGGTTTCCGCCGCCCGACAGCGTAAACTGAACCCCACTTTGGGTCGCAGTTGAAATGGTCTGGGCGATTCCCAGATTCAGATTCTTGAGCTTTATCACGGAGCTCCAGTCGATTCCGAATTGGGATTCCTTGGTGAGACTTACATCGACGATCTTCGCTTCGATCAGCACCTGCCGCTGCACCGAGGCCTCAAAAGCCTGGATGAATGCTGACACTTCAGTGAGCTTGAAGGGCGGTGCCGTAACTGTAATCGTTCCTGCTATCGGGTTGATTATGAGACGCCGTCCGGCGCTTGCACGGCTGTATGCGCGACCCGCACCGCCGCCACCACCACCGCCACCGCTACCTACGCCCCCACTACCCAGCTGACTCGGACTGACGACCCCGGCTCCACCCGAGCCCACGATTGCAGCAGTACTGGACCCGGCGGCTCCGCGCACAACCTCATCGAAGATCAAACCTTCCAGTGAAACCTTGATCTCGTCCCAAAGGTCTGCCACGCTGCTGCTCGATATTAGGTCCGATCCACCACCACCACCACCGCCACCACCACCACCCACCAATCCACCGCCCCCGATGCTGCGTGACACTGAAGTGGTGCTCGATCCAAACCGGTTGAGCGCCACGTAATCGAG
>JANLYJ010000078.1:0-2306 GCA_031365555.1 Gemmatimonadaceae bacterium
CATTCATCAAGATGCTGTGCCATGACCTCTCGGTCTACAGGCATTGGCTTAATCGCCGCTTTTGCTTCGCGAATCCACTGTGGCATCTTCGCTACGTCGAGGTCGGTACGGGCAGGAATGCGCAGGAATTTCTCAGCTGCATCATTGAATGCCTGAGGCGTCGTCACGTACTCATAGTACAGCTTTGCTTCCCTGGGATGCTTCGACCCCTTCACCAGTGCAATGCCATCAACCAGCATAGGCGTGCCGCTGCGCGGGATGATGTAATCCACGGGAATTCCGACGCGCTGCTTGAGTGTTGCAATGTCGGGCATGTCCCAGAGCGTTATCACACCCTGTTGCCGACCAAGCTTCTGGTAAAGAATCGTTGGATTGAGCACATATTCGCGTGTCTGCGCATCCAGCTTCCGCAGCCAATCGTAACCAGCTTCAGGATTCCCGGTCTGTGCAATCCCGCGAGCCATGATCGCGCCGAAGATCGCGCGCATTGTTCCCGAAGCGATCGGATCCCGTATCAGGACCTTTCCTTTCCACTTCGGATCGAGAACATCATCCCAGTCCTTCGGGGCCTCTTCCCTGGTAACCGCCTCGGTGTTGTACGCAATAACTTCGGGCGTGAGGTAAGTGCCATACCAGTTGTTGCCAGCATCCTTACCTTCAGCGTCAATCGCCGCCGACCATGTTGGCGTATACGGCTCGAGCAGGTGCTCACGAGTAGCCCGGTCAAACGCCTCCGCCGGTGCGCCGAACCAGACATCAGCCTGCGGATTTGTCTTCTCCGCACGAACCCGCTCGAGCACTTCCTGCGAGCCCATGTCCACCCACTGCACATCTATAGTGGGATTGGCTTTTTCGAAGCCGAGTTCCATGTACTCAAGCAGTTCCTTTCCGTGCGGTGAGTACACGGTCAGGACGGTTCGCTTGTCGCTTGAGCATGCTGCGAGTGTGGCCAAAGTCAAAAGCAAACAACTTTGCCGCAGAGACCTCAGAACAACATTGACAGTCTGGTGCGAAACCTTTTTGTTGGGAACAACACGCGAGGGGCAGTTGCCCATAAAAAAGCTGCGCAGCGAACTCATATGTCGTTCTGAGGTCTCTGCGGCAAACGCTTTTATCATTGTTTGGCCGGCGCCTTTGCGGAGAGAAGGTTGACGAACAATCTGGTCGCGCCCGGGTTTCCTGCGGGTAGCTGCCGGAAGAATGAGAGCGTCGTGTAGATGTACAAACCCTTTCCGTATGGCGTTACGAGAATTCCTGAATTCTTGGGACTCTCGCCCGGATCATTCATTGACAGCAGGCTCTTGTAGTTCGCGTCGAAAGTTCCGGGCATATATGACGCGCGTTCCTGCGTCCAGTTGTTGAAATCAGCGAGCGTAATCCTGTTCGGAAATGACAACAAAGGCGATGCCGCATCGGTGATTCTTACTTCCGCCACTTCATCCGTGACTCGCTCAGCTGGGCGCGCAAGCGTCACGGGATAGGGCATCACTCCCGGCTGCAGCATCTCGTACTGGCCATACTGCAAGACGAGTGTTCCGCCCTTTCGAACGAAATCGAGCAGATAGGAATTGTTGTCGATCAACTCCTGGCTCGCCTGATATGCACGCGTGCCGACAATGACGGTCGTGAACCTGGACAAGTCGGCTGAGGGCAATTCTTTTGGACTGATTGTCGTTACTGAAAGTCCGAGATCCTGTAGCGTTGCCGGGATATTGTCACCAACACCTCGGACATATCCGATATTGAGCCCTGCCGGAATTGTGACGGGGATCGAGTTGATCCTGACCGATGCTGCCCGGTACATCCGCTGCGGCGGAATGTGATCGTATTCAATTGGTACATATCCGACCGAGTAGCTCGTTCCGTCACTAATCGCCGAGGCACTCACCTGGTGCTCACCTGAAGGCAGCGCGCCGGTCACCTTGAAAGTCACGGTGCGCACTGCATTGGGCGCAATAGTCACCTCACGCGACGATGAGTCCGCAGTCAGTCCGCGCGGGAGATCGAGAGTTACCCGTACGGATCGCGCCGTCGCAAACGCCGAGCGCACGGTCACGCTGAAGAAGCGTGTCCTGCTTACACCCGCGCGCGCAAGCTCCACCTGCCGCTCGAAGTTTATTGCAATGCCCGGCGCAATCGTGAACGGGAGCTGCATATCCCCGCGAACCGGATCGGCAACGTGATAGGTAAGCGGCGCCGTAATCATCGCCCTTACCTGCGCTCCCTCGGAGCCGATGACTTCCGTTGCCGTAATTACATCCAGCCCTGGAACCAGCGCGTCGAGTGCACGTGCCTGCGTTGCGAAT
>JANLYJ010000123.1:0-2194 GCA_031365555.1 Gemmatimonadaceae bacterium
GCCAATCTCATGGCCATCGCCCGCCTGACGGAAAACGTACGGCAGCACCGGAACGTGCAGCTTCCTGAAGCGATCAAGGAAGCAGTGCGCCAGGTCCGCGAAGCTGCGCAGGCAGCGAACGTGGATGTGCGCATATCGCCAGACATTCCGGCGCTCGACGTCAACGCGGCCGTGGTGGAGCTCTGCCTCACCAACTACGTGAGCAACGCGATCAAATACTCGGACCCTGATCGGGACCAGTCGATTGTCGACGTGTCCGCGGTGATGGAAGAGAATTCCTTCGAAGTAGTAGTTCGAGTCAGCGACAATGGCCTTGGCGTTCCTGAAGACAAGCGGGCTCGCCTATTCGAACGATTCTTCCGCGCCCACGAAACCGTCACCCGCGCCGAAGGCACCGGTCTCGGCCTCAGTATCGTTCGCGAAACGGTTGAAGCAATTGGCGGCCGGGCATGGGCGGAGATACAGCCGGTTGGATCGGTGTTTTGTTTTTCGCTGCCGGTTAGGAGGCAGCAGGATGAGCAAAAAGGCAACGAGGTGGGTTCCTCCATTGAAGGAACTGCCACTTAAGAATTACCGAGCTGGGAGCAGCTCGCTCAAAGCTTCGTGCTTGGAGTGGGCGTCAGTTTTGTAACTAGGCCGTGCAGCATTCTTCTGACTTCGATCAGTTGCCCTACCAGAGCGTTGAATTTTTGCTCTGAGACCACGCCCACATCACGGGCGAGAATCAGGTGGTACTCGAGCTCGGCGGCTGACGCGAGCGAATATCCCAAAAATCGGCGAAAGTCTGCTTCGGAACGCTGAGAGCGTCCTTCCACAATGTTTGCGGGTATCGAGCCCGCTGATCTTACGATTTGATTCCGTAGCGAGGCACGCTCGGGATTTCTGATTGATCGAACGGCTCGGTCGACGTGCACGGCAAGCGAATGCGCTTTCTGCCAGACAAGAAGCTTCTTGAAGTCATGCACACCAGACTATGATGCACCTCCGCGGACAAAGGGGCATCAGCCGCGGCTAGGTGCACTCAATCCATTGCAGTCGCTCCCGGCCCCAGGCTTCGAGCGAGCTGCTCCCAGCTCGGTAGTTCTTACGTGGCAGTTTCCTCGCTTAGAGGTTCACCCAAAGCCTCACCTAGATTATGTTTCAAGGCTATGCCAGAACAGCAGTCAATCCGCAACATCGCCATCATCGCGCACGTCGATCACGGCAAGACCACGCTCGTGGACAAGATGCTCCGCCAGGCGGGTGCATTCCGTGAGAACCAGATCGTCGCCGAGCGCGTGATGGACTCGAATCCCCTCGAGCGGGAGCGCGGAATTACCATCCTTGCAAAGAACACCTCGATCCGGTGGCAGGGCACCAAGATCAATATTGTTGATACACCGGGACACGCTGACTTCGGTGGTGAAGTAGAGCGTATCCTGCGCATGGTAGATGGAGTGCTGCTCGTTGTAGACGCATTCGACGGCCCGATGCCGCAGACTCGCTTTGTGCTTCGAAAGGCGCTTGCTCTCGGACGCACGCCGATTGTTGTCATCAACAAAATTGACAGGCCTGGCGCTGATCCAATGCGCGTGCACGACGAAGTGCTGGATCTTTTCATCGAGCTGGAAGCCAACGAAACGCAGCTCGAGGCGCCTGTGGTCTACGCGTCGGCGCGTGAAGGCACCTCCACGATGGACATGGATGTCACTCCGACCGATCTCAAGCCGCTCTTCGATACGATCCTGACGGCAGTGCCTCCGGCGCCGAATGATGTCGCGAGCCCATATCAGATGCTCGTATCGACCATCGACTATTCACCTTACCTCGGACGACTGGCAATTGGCCGTATCGAACGGGGAACGGTGCGCGTGGGAGAACAGGTTTCGCTCTTGAGCATTGGACTGACGAGCGTGCAGCAGGCTCGTGTCACAAAGCTGTTCGTGTATGAAGGCCTGGAGCGCATTGAAGTTCAGGAGGCATTCGCCGGCGACGTGGTTTCGCTGGCGGGACTCGAGGAAGTGGAAATCGGCTCAACAGTAACGGATCCGACCGCGCAGGAACCGCTTGAAGGAATTTCGGTTGAAGAGCCGACCATCTCCGTGGATTTCCTCGTCAATAACTCTCCCTTCGCCGGAAGGGATGGAAAATTCGTCACCTCTCGTCAGCTGCGTGAGCGGTTGTTCAAGGAGCTGGAGCGGAACGTCGCGCTCAG